>JBDTCM010000161.1:0-18232 GCA_039923575.1 Chthoniobacterales bacterium | reverse complement strand
GCGACGGACTTTCGAACCGCACCAAACCGCCCCGACTTTCCAAAGTGCGTGCCCGCAAGATGCGGGCACCGGCGGGCGGGACGCCCACCCTACCGGGGAATACTGCGTCCGCGCTAGACCGTGGCCCCGGCGAGCATTTCCACTTCCGCACCAGGCTCTTCGGGATTGCGATTGAATTGCAGATCGTAAAGCCGGCGATAATAGCCGGATTCTTCGAGCAATTCCGCATGCGTGCCGACTTCTTTGATTCGGCCTTTTTCCATCACGACGATCTGATCGGCGGAAAGAATGGTGGAGAGGCGATGCGCGATGGCGATGACGGTGCGGCCTTTCGAAAGACGTTCGAGGGCGAGCTGGATCTGTTGTTCCGATTCGGAATCGAGCGCGGAGGTCGCTTCATCGAGGAGAAGAATCGGCGCGTTTTTCAGAAGCGCGCGGGCAATGGCCAGCCGCTGTTGCTGACCGCCGGAAAGCAGGCAACCCTTATCGCCAATGACCGTCTCGTAGCTTTTGGGCTGCGCCATGATGAAATCGTGCGCATAAGCGGTTACGGCCGCGGCATAAATTTCCTCCTTGGTCGCGTCGAGACGCCCGAACTGGATGTTGCTAAAGATGGTGTCGTGAAAAAGAAAAGTGTCCTGCGAAACGAGACCAATCTGTTGGCGCAAGGACTTCTGGGTAATCGAGCGCAGATCGCGCCCGTCGATCCGCACCACCCCGCTGGTCGGATCGTAGAGCCGCAGGATGAGGGAAAGGATCGTGCTTTTGCCCGCTCCGCTGGCACCGACGAGGGCGTAGCTTTTCCCAGGCTCGATATTCAGGCTGAAATCCTTCAGGGCATCATCCACTCCATTGAGGTAACGGAAAGTCACCTGATCGAGTTCGAGCGCGCCACCGGAATGAGTAATGTCCGTTGCCCCGGGCAGATCTTCGACCGTTGATTTGGTGTCGAGAATGCGAAAGATCTCCACCGTTGCCTGGATGGAGCGCTGCATCATGATGTGGAGGCGACTGAGCGTCTTGATCGGGTCGTAAAGAAGGAAGATGCCGGCGATGAGCGCCATGAACTTCGCCGCGGGGAGATGGGCGAAGTAAACGTAGAGAAGAGCAAAGCCGACTCCGATCGCGGCGATCGACTCGACCAAGGGCGAGATCGCTTCGGTCGAGCGGGTGATGCGCATCATGTTATCAAACTGGATACGATTACTTCGCCGGAATGATTTTTCCTGTTGTTCTTCGCGGGCGAACGATTTTACGACCCGGATCCCGGCAAAAGTTTCCTGCATCGTCACCACCATCTGGCCCATCTCTTCCTGCTCGCCCTGGACCGCTTTGCGAGCGCGCCGCCCATACATGGCGAGGGGGACGAGGCAACTGGGGAAGAGCACCAGAGTCACGAGGGTGAACTTCCAATCCAGGTAGAGAAGCACGCTGACCCCGCCGATGATGGCGATGGGTTGCTTGAAGACATCGCTGCTCACGCTCGAAAGCGCGGTCTGCATCATCCGGGTGTCGTTCGTGATGCGCGACATGAGAAAACCCGAGTGCATCTTGTTAAAGAAATCCATCGATTGGCTAAGCATCTTTCCGAAGAGCTCCGTCCGGATGTCGGTCAGGACCTTGGAACTCACCCAGGTCATGTAATAAGTGTTGCAGTAGCCGCTGACGCTGCGGGCAATCATCACCGTCGGGATCGCCAGACAGAGCAGGATAAGCGAGTTAATCTGTGGGCCTTTCTCGAGCAACTCCGGGTGAGAGGCAAGGGTCTGGGCGGATGGGGCGGAGCCATGAAAAACGACATTCGCCACCTGCGCGAGCACGATCGGCATGAAGGAGGTGATGACGCTCTCGAGGAATCCGAAACCGAGGCCAAGACCGAAGCGCCATTTGTAGGGCATGGCGTAGGCGTAGAGCCGTTTGTACGGACCCCACGCCTCTTTCAGAACGGTCCAGAAGGAAGGCTTGGGAGGCTTGACGGTAGGAGCAGATGGCTCGTCGCTCATGAGGCTTGCGCTGCCGGAATCGACAGCAGGCTCCCAATAGCATCGATCACCTCAGCCGTCGAGATTTCCTTCATCGCGACAGGCGGCTGGAGCGGCACGAAATCCGTCATTGGTCCGCTCGTGCCCGCGCTCAGAATGATGGCAGGGGCGAAGCGCGGACGCCAGTGAAACGGATTCGTCGGCCCGAAAAGCGCGACCTGCGGCGTCCCCAATGCGCCGGCCAGGTGCATCGGAGCGGAATCGATCGTCAATAGCAGGCGCGCCCGCCGCAGCAAAGCGGCGAGCGAAAGCAAATCGAGTTGCCCGGAAAGATCGACCACGGGCCGGCGCAGATGTTTTTCGATGCGGGCGATGTGTTCGCGTTCCATCCGCGCTTTGCCACCGGTCAAGACCACCTGCGCCTTTTCGTGTTCGGAGATCCAGTCGGCCACTTCCGCCCAGCGACGTGCCACCCAGAACTTCTCCGCCCGCGCCGAGCCCGGATGAATGACAATAAAGTTTGCTCCGAGTTTTTTTTCCCCGAGCAGGCCGGCGGCTTTGGCTTCCGCCGCGGCTGGCAGAACGAGACGGACCTCGCCGGAGGCATCGTGCGACCCGAGCGGCGCGAGGAGGGCGAGATGATGATCGACCGTGTGCGCGAACCGGACCTGGGAAGGGACAAACTCGTTGTAACTCAGTTGCCGCAACGGTTCGCGCCGAATCGTATCGTAAGTAATTCGTTTCTGTGCGCCGGAGAGCAGGGAGAGAAAGGCCGAGCGATCCGTGCGTGAAAAATCGAGGCAATAATCGAACTTCGCCGCCGCCAGCGCGATCCATTGCGTCGCGTCCGTGACGCGGCCGCGGGCCACGAAAGTGCGATCGACGCCGGGAATCGCCGGGAGCAGTTCTCGCGAACCGTGCGCTACCACCAGGGTGATGTTGGCCGCTGGAAAATCCTTCCGCAGCGCGGCAATGGCCGGCACGGTCAGGACCAGGTCGCCGATCCGTTTGAGCTGGATGAGGAGGACGTTCAAACCTGGCGCGCCATCTGCATCGCCAGCCCGTAAGCGTCGAGCAGGCGCGCGCGGAAATGGTCCCAAGTGAAATTCTCCACCACTCGCTCGCGCGCGGCGAGGCTCATCTGCTCCACCATCTCGGGATGATCGTAAAGTTCCTGAATCGCTGCCGCGAGCGTGTCGACATCGGCTGGCGGAACAAGGATTCCCTGCACGCCATCCTCCACCACGTCGCCCGCTTCGCGCGTCGTGATTTGCGGCAGCCCGCAGGCGGCCGCTTCGTAGGTGACCTTGGCGCTGCCTTCGCATTGCGACGGGAAAACGTGCACCGTCGATTGCCGCAAGTATTTCTCCGGCTCCTGCGCAAACCCGATCACCTTGATGCTCTCGTGGGCATACTTTTCGAGATACGGCCTGATCTCGGCGTGGACGGAGCCGACCAGCCAGAGCTCCGCATCTTTCAGCTGCAGCCGATGCCATGCTTCGAGCAGGTGATGCACGCCTTTGCGTTCGATCAGCGCGCCGGAAAAGACGGCTCGAAAATGCGGCGGACGCGCGCCGGGGGTGAAGCGCTCGATATCCACCCCGCGCGGCAAATAGAATAGTTTCTCCTCAGGAAATCCCTGCACCCGGAACGTCTCCGCCGCTTTCTCGGAGAGGACGAGGATCAGATCTGCGAGGTCGTATTCTTCGACGAATCGGTCGCGCTGGAGGAGCAGATCCTCTTTCCACCGTTTGCGCCAGGGCAACTTCGGCGCCGGCGCCGGCGCCGTCGCGCTGCGTCGCACCTTGCCGCGGTCGCGATGCCAGGTCGGGATTTCCACGATCGAAGGGATGCCGCGCTTGTGCGCTTCGCGCAGGGAAAGCAAACAATCGCCCGACCAGCTGTGGAACAAATCGTAGCGCCCGGTCGCGAGATGGCGTGAGGCAATCCAATCGAGATATTTCTTTTTCGCGCCGTAGTAATAGGGGCTGTCCAGAAAAGAGAGGAGTCGCACCGGATGCCAGCGCAGCGAATCGATCTTGCTCGCCGGAATCTCGGATTGACGATTATCGTAGGCGACGGCTTTGCCCAAGAAGCCGCCACGCCAGGAAGCGCGCAACGTTTCGAACGCGTCCGTGTCTAATCCAGAGCCACCGATGCGCGCGAAAATCGAGTAGAGCAGGTGCTTCGGCAGAGTGCGCGATGCAGTTCCCATCGAGATTCCGGGCGGCGGGGCATGTAGAGTTTCACCCACCATGGCCTCATCATTATTATTGGGAATGCGCGCAAGTAAAGGTAGAACTCCCCCGTGTTGCCGGAGATGACTGCTCCCCCCCTAACGATCGGTCTGGTGCGGCGTGGTCATTCCGAGACCGGCGGCGCCGAGGCCTACCTGAAACGGCTCGCCCGTGGACTGAGCGATTCCGGCCATGCCACCCGGCTCTTTACCGACGCCTCCTGGCCCGCCCGCGAATGGCCCTGGGGTCCGATCACCCGGCTGCGCGGCGAGACGGCACACCGTTTCGCCGATGAGCTCGAAAAGGCCGAACCGAAGGACCAATGCGATCTCATTCTGAGCCTGGAGCGCGTCTGGCAATGCGATGTTTACCGGGCCGGCGACGGCATTCACCAGGCCTGGCTGCAACGGCGCGACGCGGCTTCGTCGCTCCCCCGCCGCTGGATCCGCCGTTTCAATCGGAAGGACCGCGACACCCTCGAGCTCGAACGCGCGCTTTTCGCCGGTGGCGCCCGTCACGTCATCGCCAACTCCCAGATGGTGAAACGCGAAGCCCAGGAATTTTACGGTTACCCGGCGAACCAAATCGATGTCGTACCTAACGGGGTTCCACTGGCTGACTTTCGCCCTGATCCCGAAGCGCGCCAGCTGCGGCGGAAAATTCTGCGGCTCGGAGACGACGACATCGCCGTGCTTTTTGTCGGCAGCGGTTGGGAACGCAAAGGCGTGCGGGTCGCCGTCCAGGCCGTCCAATCGTTAGGCAAAAAGACGCGCCTCTTCGTCGCTGGGCGCGGCCCTTGCAGCATGGCAAGCGGACCCCGTGTGCAAAGACTCGGCGCGGTGCGCGATCTTCCCGCGCTTTATGCGGCGGCTGATATTTTTCTCCTCCCGACGCTCTACGATCCGTTCTCCAACGCCTGCCTCGAGGCGCTCGCCGCCGGCTTACCCGTCATCACCACCCGCGTTAACGGCTTTAGCGAAATCATCGAACACGAAGTGCATGGGTCGATCGTGGATGATCCCTTGAACCCCGCTCCCATCCGCGATGCGCTCGTCTTTTGGTCGGACGCCGAGCGCAGGAGCGCGGCGCGGCCGGCGATCCTGGAGCGCGCCGGTCTTTTCGATATTGGGGTGAACGTCGAGCGCACGCTCGCCGTTCTTAATCACGTCCCCAAGGCGGCCGCGGTATCGGGAAAAATCCGGAAGACCTGATCGAGCCGGGCGATTTCAAAAATCGGACGCACGCCCTCCTGCAACCCGCAGAGGGCAAACTTGCCGCCGTAGCCGCCCACATTTTGCATCGCCTCGATGAGAACGGCCAGACCGGAGCTGTCGATGTAGCTGACCTTGGAAAGATCGACCACCAAGTGCGCCGGCTTTTTCGCGACCAGGGCGGCGAGGGACGCGCTGATCTGAGGCGAAACATGGAGGTCGATTTCGCCTTCGAGAGGCAGGATGCTCGGTTCAGTTTGAGCCATGGCGGTAGGGAGAGCATGTCACTCCTGCGCCTCCCGTCAATCGTCCGACTTCGGATTCGAATTGTAGACGCTTCGCTCTGCGAAGCGCGGGTCTGCGGCCGGCTTTACCTAACGACGACCACTCTCGCGCCTCCCAGAGGGAGGCGTCTACATCACCAGCCGAATTCCGCAATCCGCTCGTCGACCTCGGAAAAATCGTTCACGATGAAGTCCGGCTCATGCGCGGCCAGTTGCGCGCGCGAAAAGCTTCCGGTCGCGACCGCGATGGTGCGCGCGCCGATCGCTTTGCCGCACGCGATGTCATGCGGCGTATCGCCGATGACGTCGATGTCGGCCGCGGCGAAATCGATCGCGTGTTTTTCGCGCGCCCGTCTCTGCGCGAAAGGCCCGAGCTCGTTGCGATCGTGATGATCATCGGCAAACGCGCCGAACTCAAAAAAATCCCAAATGCCGTAGTGCGTGAGCTTGAGGTGCGCGCCCCGGCGCAGGTTTCCGGTCAGAAGCGCGAGAACGTTTTGCGGTCGCGCCTGCAGTCGCGGCAGCAACTCTTTCACTCCCGGGAGCAACCTCCCCTGGCGCTGCGGCAACTCGCCCGCCAATAATTCCAGATAACGATCGAGGAACGCCGCGGTATTTTCCGGCGTCACCGCGATCTCCTGCTTGCGCAAGATCTGGTGCACGATGCCGGTATCGGTTTTGCCGGCCACCTCCACCCCGTGGAGGTCGTCCGTCACGCCGAATTGTTGCTGAAGCACATCCTTGAGCGACTGGAGACCGGCGCCGCCGGAGTCAATCAACGTGCCGTCGATGTCGAAGAGGAGGAGGCGCTTTGGAATTGATGATTTCAGATTGATGATTTCAAATTGAAACCCGAATTGGGCAATCTGAAATCTGTAATTCCTTACCGCGGGCGTCTCGCGCCATCGCCGACCGGTTACCTGCACGCCGGTCACGCGCTCACTTTCTGGCGCGCGCAGGAGCGCGCGCGCAGGCGCCGCGGCGCCCTCCTGCTCCGCGCCGAGGATCTCGATCGCGAGCGGTGCCGGCCGGAATTTAGAGAGGCGCTCATCGAAGATTTGCACGGGTTTGGACTCCGTTGGGCGGAGGAGCCCATTCTGCAAAGTGAACGCCGTCCGCTCTATCTCGACGCCTGGAGAAAACTGCGCGACCTCGGTTTGATTTATCCTTGCAGCTGCTCGCGGCGCGACATTCTGAGCGCGGCCGGCGCGCCACACCTCGAAGACGAAGAACCGCTCTACCCGGGAACCTGCCGGCCTTCTCGCCTAACGATACCCGACGCGCCCGATCCGGTGGGCATGAACTGGCGCTTCCGCGTCCCGGAAGGAGAGGTCCTGCAGTTTCTCGATCAGAGTGGCGGTCCGCAACATGCGGTGGCGGGCGCGGATTTTGGTGATTTTGTGGTCTGGCGAAAGGACGACGTCCCGGCCTACCAACTCGCGGTCGTGGTCGACGATGCCGCCCAAGGCATCACCGAGGTGGTGCGCGGTGCCGATCTGCTCTGCTCGACTTTTCGGCAGTTGCTGCTCTATCGCGCGCTCGAGTTGCCCGCGCCGGAATTCTGCCACGTGCCTCTGGTGACGGATTCGTTAGGCAAGCGTCTCGCCAAGCGCGATGATGCGCTCAGTTTGCGCGCCCTGCGCGCGGAGGGCGTGTCCCCCGACGAAATCCGGGCGCGCTTTTCCGAAATGTGGGGGCCGCCTTTGTGCGGCGATAAACCGCTGCCTGGAATCGAGTGCCCCGCCTAACGGACCGCGCCGATCGGGGCACACAGGCCCCTCCCACATTATTTCGGCCCGTGAATCTGCAAGAGGCCGAGCATGCTGATGAGGAAGGCGAGAATAGCGACCGCTGCCGCGGCCAGGATCGTGGTCGCGACCGTGTTTTTTTCTTTCTGGCGATTCGGAAACGGCGAAGCGTTGGCGAAGTCGGCCGGCTTCTCGCTCGTTTCCGCCGGGCGCGCCTCGATCTCACCCGCGTCCGGCAACGGCTGCGCTTCGCCGGTCGCATCCGATTCGTAACGAGCCTCCACTTTGCCAAAGCGCAGCCGGTCGCCGACGCGCAGAAAAACATCAGTCACCGTTTCGCTATTGACGCGCGTGCCGTTGGTCGAGTCGAGGTCCTTGAGTTGATAGCGCTCGTCGATGAGGAGGAGCTGCGCGTGCCGGCCGGAAACGGAAGGGTCGTCGATCCGGATCATGTTATCCGGCGCGCGCCCGATCGTGATCTTCTCCTCGGTCAGCTCGTGGGTGGATTTGGAACCTTCCAGCGAGATGGAGAGTTTCGGCATGGGCGAGCAATATCAGGAGATCGGAGGGAGTGCAATGCTCCGCGGGATGTTCACTTCTTCTTAAACACCTCAACCGCATTCCACTCTTCATCCGGCGGCGTCTGCTCATATTCCAGCGCTCGTTCCAGGTACATTTTCGCGAGGAAATCCTGCGGATAGAATTCCAAAAAACGGGAGAGCAGAATTTTCGCCTCGCGGAATTCGCGGTGGCGGAATTTCTGAAACGCTTCTTCGTAGGTCTCGAGATGGCGCAGGAACTCGGGGTCGATCCCGGCACTGCGCGCTCCGACCAGGGTCGAAATCTCGACCGGCTCCGACTTTCCCTTCACCTGCACCCGCGCCACGCTCCGGATGTGAAATTCATCGCGCACGAAGTCCGCCGCGGTCGGCCCGAGGAGAATGTCGGTGCCGTAGGTTCTCGTCAGGCCTTCGAGCCGCGAGGCGAGATTGACGGCGTCGCCGATCACGGTCGGATCGGCCTTTTCCGATGAGCCGATGTTGCCGCCGAGGACGTCGCCCTGGTTGATGCCAATGCCGATGGCGAAAGGCGCGATCCCGCGTTCGAACCAGTTTGCGTTCAGATTCCACAACTCGCGCCGCATCGTGAGCGCGGCCCGCACCGCCATTTTGGTATCTTCCATTTTGCCCTGGCTGCGCACGTTGCCCCACACCGCCATGACCGCGTCGCCGATGAATTTGTCGAGCGTGCCGCCGTTATCGAAAACGGCCTTCGTCATCTGGCTGAGGTATTCGTTTAGTTGTTTGACGAGCGCTTCGGGATCGGCGTGCTCGGTCAGGCTGGTGAACCCGACGATATCGGAAAAGAGGATCGTGGCCGGAATGCGGACGCCCTTGAGATTGCTGTAAAAGCCGCCGGGATTATCGAGAATTTCCTTGACCAGATTCTTCGAGACATAGCGCTCGAGGGTACGGCGGGTGCGCAATTTCTCGATCCGCTCGAGCGCGTACTCGAAGCCTAACGACGAGAAACCGCTGAGGAGGAACGCGCCTTGGACGGGAACGGTAAGCAAGAGTAAGCCAGCGCGATCGTAGGCGAGCCGGCTGGCGAGCAGATACGCGGCGCCCGCCCCGACGAGAGTGAAAAGGCAAACGAGCGGCCGTCTCACGAATGCAATCAGGAGCCAGGCGGCGACTCCGCCCATAATGACCAAAGCAAACATCCAGCCCGGCGGCGTCGGCCGCAGGAACTGATGCGCGAGCGCCGCCGCCATCGTCTCGAGATGGAGCACCGGCCCCGGGGTGGTCTCGTTCAGCGGCGTCGCCACCACATCGTGCATGGCCTGGGCGGTATAGCCGATCAGCACCACCTTGTCCTTGAAGAAGGCGCCGTTTTGATAATTCGCCTGCCACAGTTTGGGGTCGAACACCTCGTAGAGGGGGCGCGGTCGATACGCGCCCACCGCGCTGAAACGGAGGAGGTGAGCCCGCTGGTCCCGCGGCACGTCCGCCCCGTGCCCGAGTTGCTCGAGCCCGCGGGCGGCGAACGAGGCAAAGACTTCGTCGCCGGCAAAGGGCGCCTGGCCGGCCAGCTGCCGCTCCGAGGTGGTGAAGGCGGCCGCGCGCACTTTGTTATCGACGAAGTAATCCGGCCAGAAATTAACATAGCCCACCCGCGGATCCGCCGTCGGCGGCGGTGGGATGAGGGTGGAGTTCGGACAAACGATCTGCGTGCTGGCGGTATCGATGTTTGCTCCCACCACCACGCGATCGTGATATTTCGCCAGGGCCACCGCAAAGGCCGGATCGCCGTCGTTAGGCGGATTAAAGAGCAGATCGAACATGACGAGACGCGCGCCGGAGGCAAAGAGCTTGTCGAGGAGAATGGCCCACACTTCGCGCGACCAGGGGAAGGGCCGCGCGGTCATGAGCTGGAAGGCGCGGTTGTTCGCCACTTCTTCCGGCAGCAGCGGCGGCATTTCCAGGGTGCTTTGATCGATCGCGAGCAGGACGAAGTCGGCGCGCGTCGGCGTTTTGCGTCCTTCTTTGCGGAGCAAATCCTCGAAGCCTTGTTCGACCCGCCAGGGAGCGGAAATAAAGGGCACGGAAGGGAACTGGCGACCGAGCACAATCAGCCCCGTCCAAAACGCGCAAATCGCCACCAGAATGAGCAGCCGATTTCGGCGCAGCCAATGCATCCGGCAAGTCTAAGAAAGCTTTCACGCCCGGCCAGTCCCAAATTACGCTGCGCGGGTGCTAGAGGAATTCATCTGCCCCGGTTGCCACCTCCCGCTTAACGAGGTGCGAATGGAGCGCGGCGTCTTTTGGGCCTGCGCGCAATGCGGCGGTCGCGCCCTGAGCGTCGAGCTCCTGCGTCACACTTTCACCAACGAATCCATCAACCCGCTCTGGCTGCGCGCGATTCACAGCGAGGGCCTGTCGGGGCGTGATTGTCCGTGTTGTCGCCATCCCATGATCGAAGTCGCGCTCGCCGACGACCCCGCGGCTCCGGCGGTCGATGTTTGCCGGAGTTGTCATTTCGTCTGGTTCGACGCGAACGAGATTGGCGAATTGCGACCGCGGGAAATCCCGGCGCCGTCCCCGCACGGTTCCGCGGCCGACCGCCGGGTCCGCGGGCTTCCCGCCGCGAAGAACTACAGCCTCAGCGATCCTCCCATGAATGAATGGTGGCAACAGCTCGTCCGTTTCCTCATGCAATGGGTCGGGTAGAAACTGTTTGTCATTCGGGCGACTGCCGCTATTTTCCCAGCCCGACGTTTCCTAAAAACAAACGTCGACCGCACTGCCCACCTGATCCCGATGGGATCGAATCAGCGAATGAGGTCGGGTAGCGCCTAACGAAAACAACAATTCGCTGAAGGAGGAACTCCGCCGCAGGGCGGGGAACAACAACATGCCAAGAGCCACGAACGCGCCCGCCAGCCGGGAGCGCCGCAAACGCGTCCTCGACACCACCAAAGGTTATCGCGGCCGTCGATCGAAACTTTTCCGCTACGCGAAAGACGCGCAGATGAAGGCCAAGTATTGGGCCTACCGCGATCGTAAGACGCGCAAGCGCAATTTCCGGATGCTCTGGGTGCAGCGGCTCAACGCCGCCGTCCGCGCCCAGGGTCTCACCTACAGCCGTTTCGCCGAGGGCTTGAAAGCCGCCGGCATCGGGCTCGACCGCAAGATTCTTTCCGACCTCGCCATCACCGATGAGACGACCTTCAAGGGCATCGTCGATCAGGTAAAAGGCGCGCTCGAGAAGAAGGCGGGCGAGAAGAAAGCGCCGAAGGCGGCGTGATTCGAGAATCGTGAATCGTGAATCGTGAATCGATTTGCGCGATTCACCGATTGGCCGAAGCGCTCCTGTAGACGCCTCCCTCTGGGAGGCGCGGGAACCAACGCCGCGCCGCGAATGATTTCGAGCACTTGCTCCCGCGCTTCGCAGAGCGAAGCGTCTACAACGTGAGCCACCCGCTCGAAGAATTGCGCAATTCCGCGCTGGCTGAAATCGCCGGCGCGACAGACGAACCGGCGCTCGACGCCGTCCGCGTCCGCTATCTCGGTCGCAGCGGCGGCATCTCGGTCTGGGGCGAACAAATGAAGACGCTCTCGAAAGAGGAGCGTCCTGTCGTCGGCAAGCTCCTCAATGAGGTGCGCACCACCGTCACCGCGGGGATCGAGGAAGCGGGCGAAAAATTGCGAGCGACCAAAGAGGCCGGCGCGCTGGCCGAGATCGACATCTCGCTCCCCGGCACGCCTAACGAGATCGGGACGCTGCATCCGCTCACCCAGATGCTCGATCGCGCCATCAGCATTTTCCGGCGAATGGGTTTCGCGCTCGCCGACGGCCCCGATGTCGAGGACGAATGGCATTGCTTCGACGCGCTCAACACCGCGCCCGACCACCCGGCGCGCAACGAGCAGGACACTTTTTATCTACCCGATGGTCGCTTGCTCCGCACGCATACTTCGACGGTGCAGATCCGCACGATGGAATCCGCGCCGCCGCCGATTCGCGTGATCGCGCCGGGGGCTGCCTTTCGACGCGATGAAGTCGACGCGACCCACAGCGCGCAGTTCCACCAGATCGAAGGGCTCTACGTCGATGAGCGGGTGAGCGTCGCCGATCTCAAGGGCACGCTCGAATATTTCCTGCGTGAATTGTTTGGCGCCGATACCGCGGTGCGTTTTCGGCCGCATTATTTTCCATTCACTGAGCCGAGTTTTGAGATCGATGTGAAATCGAGAGCGCTCAAGAGCGGCGAGAAATGGATCGAGGTTTGCGGGTGCGGGATGGTGCATCCGGCGGTTTACGAGGAAGTGAATCGGGCGCGGAAGGATACCGCTTACGATCCGGAAAAGTGGACCGGGTTCGCCTTCGGTCTCGGGATGGATCGGCTCGCCATGATTCTTTTCGACATCCCTGACATCCGGCTTTTCGCGCAGAATGATCTGCGTTTTCTGAGGCAGTTCGCGTCATGAAGGCAAAGCGTTGCAAGTTTGCCAATGTGGGAGGGGCCTTTGTGCCCCGATCCGTGGTGCTCGCACAGCTCATCGGGGCACAAAGGCCCCTCCCACATTGATGAAATTCTCCCTTAATTGGCTGGGCGAATTCGTGGAATTGCCTAACGACGTCGGACAGCTTTCCGAGTTGCTCACTCTCGCCGGGGTCGAGATCGAAGGAATCGAAACGCGCGGTGCGAACTTCGCCCAGGTCGTCGTCGCCCAGATCACCGCTTCGGCGCCGCATCCCAATGCCGACCGCCTCAGCGTCTGTCAGGTCGACGATGGCAGCGCCCAGGCGCGGCAAATCGTTTGCGGGGCGAAGAATTACAAAGTCGGCGACAAGGTGCCGCTCGCCCAACCGGGCGCGGTCCTTTCCGGCGATCTCAAGATCAAGGAAAGCAAACTGCGCGGGGTGGAATCGCAGGGGATGCTTTGCAGCGCGAAAGAACTCGGCATCGCCGAGGACGCGGCCGGCCTGCTCATCCTTTCGCCAGAGGCGAAAATAGGCGCACCGATCAGCGAGCTTTTCCCTAACGACACCATTCTCGATGTCGAAATCACGCCGAACCGCTCCGACCTCCTCAGCCACTACGGCCTGGCGCGCGAAATCGCGGCGCTGACGCAAAAATCGCTTCGGGCCTTGGATATCGCCGAGCCGAAAACGGTGACGGGCGACGCCGTGCAAATCAGTGCCCCGCACGAATGTCCCTTTTACTCCGCGCGCCGGATCGAGAACATCACCGTCGGCCCAAGCCCGGATTGGCTGCGTGCCAAACTCGAGGCGGTCGGCCTGCGCGCGATCAACAACATCGTCGACATCACCAATTTCGTGATGCTGGAAGTCGGACAGCCGCTGCACGCTTTCGATGCCGACAAGCTGGAGGGCGGAATCAACGTCCGACTGGCCCAGCCTAACGAGAGGTTTCTGGCTCTCGACGGGCGCACTTATTCACTGAAGCCGCAAAACATGCTCATCGCCGACGCCGCGCGCGGCATCGCAATCGGCGGAGTAATGGGCGGCGAGGACACGGGTGTGACCGCGACGACTCGCAACGTCCTGCTCGAAAGCGCGTATTTCCTGCCCGCCAACATTCGCCGCACCGCGAGGGAATTGAATCTGCCGAGCGACGCCAGCTATCGTTTCGAGCGCGGGGTCGATCCCGCGATGGTTCTGCGCGCTTCCGAGCGAGCCACCCAACTGATTCGCGAAATCGCCGGCGGAAAACCGGCCGACGAAACCATCACCGCCGGCACGCTTCCCGCGCCGCCGACTGGATTTTCGCTGCGCTATGCGCGCGGCGACGAATTGATCGGCGCCACGGTCGAACCCGCGGAAGTGGACCGGATTCTGGAAGGGTTTGGTTTGCAAAAACTCGGCGCGACCGACGAGCAATCGACCTGGGGCATTCCCAGCTACCGGCCAGATCTGCGGCGCGAAGAGGACCTGATCGAGGAGATCGTGCGCGTCTTTGGGATCGACCGGGTTCCGAGTGCCGATCGCAGCCGGTTCACGCCGATTTCGAGCGCGGATCGGCGGTACGATTTTGAGATGCAATTGCGACAGCGGCTGGTCGCGCGCGGTTTTGCGGAAGCCCGCACCTCGGCCTTGGTCGGCCGACAAACGTTAGGCGCGGGCTTTGCCCGGGAAGCGGTCGAACTGCGCCATCCTTTGAGTGAAGATCACGTCGCGCTCCGGCCCAGCCTCGTCCCCGGCTTGATCGCCGCCCTCGAGCGCAACATCCGCGCGGGCGCGAAAAGCATGCGGCTCTTCGAGATCGGCCGGGTTTTTCTTCCGCCTCACGGCCATGAAATTCGCCGGCTCGCGCTACTTTTGTGCGGCGGGGCGCAAAGCGAAACGCACTGGCGCGGTGGGCGAGTGCGACCGCTGGATCTTTTCGACCTGCGAGGTGCGCTGGCCGCAAGCGGTCTCGGCGAAGTTGCCCTGCGTCGGGTGGAGAACGCGGAGTTCGCGCTCGCGACGGAGGTCTCGATCGGTGAAAAAGTTGGCGGCGTCGCCGGCCAATTGTCCTCCGCACAATCGGCCCGAGCCGCCGGTTCAGTGCCGGTTTTCGTCGCGGAGATTGATTTGCCTAACGAACAAGAAATGCTCGCAGGCGCGAAAAAATTCCGCGAGCTGCAGCGTTTTCCTTCCGTCAGCCGGGACATCGCGCTCCTCGCGCCGGAGGCGCTCAGCCATGAAAAAATTCTGGGCGTGATCGAAGGCGCGCGCGAACCGCTCCTCGCCGCGATCGAGTTGTTCGATCTTTTCGCCGGCTCGAGTTCGGAAAATATCGGGGCGGGTCGAAAATCGCTCGCTTATTCATTGACATACCTCGACAAAAACCGAACACTAACTTCTGACGAAGTGAGTGCGGCCCACGACCGGATTCGCGAGCGCTTAAAGAGCGAGTTGGACGTGGAACTGCGCGAGTAGTTCTTTGAAAGTTTTGAGAGTTGTTGCTTGAGAGTTGAAGGTTCAAAGACCTTTTCGTGTCTACTTTCAGCTCTCTATCGACAACTTTCGAACCCCGAAAATTTCGGGGAAAAATTTACCCTGCGGTGTTCGAGATTACAGGTGTGATTCCCGGACCGATGTTGTTAGCAGAGGGGGCTAGGTCGTTAGGGGAAGATGGCATGCCTTAATTGGAAGTCAGACGCTCCGACGGCGGTCACCCGCCCGTTACCATAAGGGAACGGGATATCCACCTAAACGGCACTGGCGGGGTAATAATTTGAGGGCGCCCGGATCAGCGATGATCCGGGCGCTTTTTTTCGGACGCTGTTGTAGACGCTTCGCTCTGCGAAACGCGGGGGAGGGCGTGAATAGGCTTTGCTCCGGCGCTGCGCAGACTCGCGCCGCCCAGAGGTCGGCGTCTACAAGCGCAATCCCACCGTTGAATTTTCGGAAGTAGCGCGCAAACTGCGCGAGCATGCGCGCCATTCTTGCCTTGGAAGACGGACGAATCTTCGAAGGCGATTCGTTTGGCGCGCGCGGCAGTGCGGTTGGCGAAATTTGTTTCAACACGTCCATGACCGGTTACCAGGAAGTGCTGACCGATCCCTCCTACCGCGGCCAGATCGTCGCCATGACCTATCCGTTGATCGGCAACTACGGCACGAACGAGGCCGACGCCGAGAGTCGCTCACCGCACGTGCGCGGCTTTGTGATCGAGGAACTGAGCGAAGTGGCAAGCAACTGGCGCTCCGAGATCTCGCTCGACGAATATCTACGTCGCTGGAAAATCCCGGGCGTGCAGGGAATCGACACCCGCGCCCTCACCCGCCACCTGCGCACCCTCGGCGCGATGAAAGCTTGCCTGACGACGGAAAATATTTCCGCGGAGGAAGCGGTCCGGCGGGCGGTCGAAGGCGAAGGCGTGATCGGGATGGATTATGTGCGCGAAGTCACCGCGCCCGCGGCCTATCAATGGGATCCGGACGATCAGTTGAGCGCCGCCTGGAGGACGGCGAGCAGCCGCCAGAGCAAGCTCCCGCCAATCCGGCATCGCATTGTCGCCTTTGATTACGGGATCAAGGAAAACATCCTGCGCCGGCTGCGCCAGAATGGTTTTGGCGTGACCGTCGTGCCGGCCACGACGACGGCAGAGGAGACGCTCAAGTTCAAACCGGACGGCGTCTTTCTTTCCAATGGGCCGGGCGATCCCTCGGTGCTCGATTACGCGCACGCGGCGGTGCGCGACCTGATGGGGCGCACTCCCATCTTCGGCATTTGCCTCGGGCATCAGATGCTCGGCTACGCTTTCGGTGGGCGCACCTTCAAATTGAAGTTCGGCCATCGCGGCGGCAACCAACCGGTCAAGGACCTGAAAACCGGCAAAGTCGCGATCACTTCCCAGAATCACGGATTTGCAGTCGATCCTGACTCGTTGCCCGCGGAAGTGGAAGTGACGCACATCAACCTGAACGACGGTACCGTCGAAGGCATGCGCCACCGCGAGCTGCCCATCTTCAGTGTGCAATATCATCCCGAGGCCGCGCCCGGCCCGCATGATGCGAGCTATTTTTTCGCCGAATTTGCCCGGCTGATTGAGAGAGGTTGAGGAGTTGAAGGACCGGCAACCTGTTCCTCTCAACCCATCAACCTTATTGACGTGCGGCGGTTCGGGCGGAAATTGGTCCCATGTATTCAACCAACGACAGAGTTCCGAAATTTATGAAGGTAGCGGTGACGCTCGCCTTTACGGCCGCGCTCGCCACGGCGCCATTGGCCATCGCAGAAGAGAAAGCCGCCGATCCCGCAGCGTCGAAGGAAATCACCGGCGAGATCGTCGACATGATGTGCTACATCGACCACAACGCGATGGGTGAGAAACACGCCGGTTGTGCCGAGAAATGCATTAAAGGCGGCGGCCCAGTCGGCATCCTGAGCGACGGCAAAGCCTATCTCGTGATCGGCGCGCACAAGCCGATGAACGAGGAACTCGCCCCCCTCGCCGCCAAGACCGTGACCTTGAAAGGCAAACTGGTGAGCAACGGCGGAGTCTCGATGCTGGAGAACGCCGAGATCGTAAAGAAATAGTTCGTTAGTCTCAATAAATAACGCGCTCGCTCCGGGTCCACGGTGCGGGCGCGTTTTGCATTGATGGTCTCCGCTGTCGCTATTTTGCCGTCACCGGCACGGGGATGACGAACTTGCCATCCTTCTCGGCGATGAAACTTTCGCTCGTGTTCGAGGAGCTGCCATTGCCGTCCTTCGTCTCGACCGTGATCTTGAGCTTCTTGGTCGGCTTGAGCGGCAGCTTCGTTTCCAATCCACCCGGGCCATCCTGCGTTTCCGCGGTTTTCTTCGCGTCTTCCGGCGAGAGATCGACCAATTCAATCTTCGCGATTTTTCCGCCCGCGCCGTCGCTCATCATCATTTTGTAGAACTCGAGCGCCATCGGGTTCGCGTCCTTGGTGTAGAGGAACGACTCGAGCGTCGCGTGTCCTTCGCCTCGTAAGCGGTTTTGTATTTGGCGGTGAATGCCTTCTCCTGTTCCGGCGTGCCGGCGCGGAGCACGGATGTGCTGCAACAAAGAGCGAGAAGAAGAGGAGTAAGCAGGAGTTTGATTTTCATTTGGAATTTCTTATGGCTCAAGTTGTTAGCGTGGGGATTCAACTACCGGCAAGGAAATAAGGCGGCGCCGGCGGCAGAGCGCGCATCCGCAGGAACGATTCGTTGGGGAAAAATCCGTTGCTGGCCTGCGTTTCGCGCGCTAATTGCAACGCGCAAGCGCAATGAACATCCACGAGTACCAGGCGAAAGAACTCCTGCAAAGATTCGGCGCCGCCACGCCGCCCGGCCGGGTGGCTGAGAGCGCGGAGGAAGCCGAACAGATCGCGCGCGAACTCGGCACGAACGATCTCGTGGTCAAGGCGCAGGTGCATGCCGGCGGGCGCGGGAAGGGGACTTTCGCGAACGGTTTCAAGGGCGGCGTCCATTTGGTGAAATCACCCGCTGAAGCGCGCGATGTTGCCGGCAAAATGCTCGGCCAGGTGCTCGTTACGCATCAGACGGGCGCGGCCGGCCGGCTCGTTAACAAGGTGCTCATCGCTGAGTCCGTCGAGATCGAGCGGGAGATTTATTTTGCCGTCCTCCTCGATCGCGCGACCGCTGCGCCCTTGATCGTCGCGAGCACGGAAGGCGGGGTCGAAATCGAAACCGTGGCCGAGAAATCGCCCGAGAAAATCATCCGCGAGCCGGTCGATCCGCTGGCCGGGTTGCAGCCTTTTCAAACCCGCAAACTGGCGAAGC
>JBDTCM010000160.1:0-8874 GCA_039923575.1 Chthoniobacterales bacterium | reverse complement strand
CTTTTCCTGGATGAGCGCCGGATAAGCCTGCTCCTGTTTCACACCCAGCCCGGCGGTGAGACTGTCGCCGAGAAAGAGGATGGTCCCGCCGAAAGCGGGCGAGGCCAGAGCGAGCGCGAAAAAGCCGGGAAGAAAACTGCGGCGCATCAATTTCCCCATGCGCGCCGTATTACCATCGGGTAAGCAAGACGCGCCGCCCTGCACCGTCAATGAACTCGTTCCCAATTCTCAACGTCCGCGACCTGACCAAAAGCTATCCGACCAGCGCGGGACCGTTGATCGTGCTGCACGATATTTCTTTCACCCTCGAACAGGGCGCGACCTGCTCGATCCTCGGCCCGTCCGGCAGCGGCAAGACCACGCTGCTCGGTCTCGCGGCGGGACTGGATCTGCCGACTTCCGGCGCGGTCTTGCTCAACGGGATCGCGCTTGCCGAGATCAGCGAGGATGAACGCGCGCGGGTCCGCAACGAATACGTCGGATTTGTTTTTCAAAATTTTCAGCTCATCCCAACGCTGACTGCGCTGGAAAATGTAACCGTGCCAATGGAGCTGCGCGGCGATCGCAGCGCGCGCACACTCGCGCTCGGTCTGCTCCAGCGCGTCGGCCTCGGCGCGCGAAGCGATCATTACCCGGCACAGCTTTCCGGCGGCGAGCAGCAGCGCGTCGCCTTGGCCCGCGCTTTCATCAACCGGCCGAAAATACTTTTTGCCGACGAACCAACCGGCAACCTCGATGCCGAAACGAGCCAGAAGGTGATCGAAATCATGCTCGAATTGAACCGCAACGCGGGGACCGCGCTGGTCTTGGTGACACACGATCCCGACGTCGCGCGCCTGACGCAGCGGACGATTCGGCTGCGCAACGGAGCAATGGTGGATGGATAACGAGCGACGATCTATTCGCCGGGTTTCCCGGCGGCTCGGAGGGACGCGCTTCCGCGCGTCCAGGATCTTCCGGGACGGCATTGTGATCAGCAAAACATTTGCAGAAACTGGACGAGCGGAAGCTCGTCCCTCCGAGAAGACCTGAATGCGGGCGTCGAATCACAACCTCGGGTTCCTTTTCCGCATGGCCTGGCGCGACAGCCGTTCCAGTCGGCGGCGGTTGCTGCTCTTTTCCATTTCGATCTCGTTAGGCGTAGCGGCCTTGATCGCGATCGGACTCTTCCGTGCCAGCCTCGCGCAGGCGATTGACGACCAGGCCCGCTCGCTCCTCGGAGCCGATCTGGTGGTCGAAAGCTCGCGCCCGTTTACTCCCGCGCAGGAACAGGTGCTGCGGTCGTTAGGTGAAACCCAGGCGCGCGAGGTGCGTTTCCGCACCATGGCGTTCTTTCCAAAAAACGGCGGCACCCGCCTGGTTTCAGTGCGCGCGCTCAGCGGCAAGTTTCCCTTCTACGGCAAAATGGAAACCGCGCCGCCGACCGCTGCGAAGACGTTCCGCAACGGCGGCGAAGCGGTGCCGGAGGAGAGTTTGCTCTTTCAATTCCGGGCCGAGGCCGGGGACCCGATCAAGATCGGAGAAGCGACTTTCACGATCGCGGGCGCGTTGACCAAAATGCCGGGCGAAGCCTCGCCCGCTGCGAGCTTCGCGCCGCGGGTTTACATTCCGCTGCAAAACCTCGCCCAAACCAATCTGCTCAAGCCTGGCAGCCTGGCGCGTTACCTGAACTTCGTGAAGTTCGCGCCGGGAGTGGACGTCGCGACAGAAGTGGCCCGGCTCGCGCCACAGATCGAGAAGGCAGGCCTCGAATACGACACGGTCGCGAAACGGAAAAAAGACCTGGGCGAGGCGCTCGATAATCTTTACCGCTTTCTCAACCTCGTGGGGTTCATTTCACTTCTGCTCGGGGCGGTCGGCGTGGCGAGCGCGATTCAGGCGCATCTCCAGCAAAAAATGCGGACGGCGGCGGTGCTGCGTTGCCTGGGCGCGGCGGGGCGCACGACCGTCGCGGTTTATCTTTTGCAGGCGCTGGCGATGGGCTTCGTTGGCGTGCTGACGGGCGCGGCCCTTGGCCTGACGATGCATCGACTTCTGCCGGGGACGCTGCAGAAGTTCATTCCCTTCCCGCTCCCCACGGCGATCGCATGGGCACCGGTCTGGGGCGGCATGGCGATTGGTCTGGCGATCTGCATGCTCTTCGCGCTCCCGCCGCTCCTGCGCTTCCGGCGCGTTTCTCCGCTCCTGGCGTTGCGTGCAGCCGTCGATGAAAACGCCGCGCCCGCGCGGCGCGATCTCGCGACCTGGCTGGTCTATTTTTTTATTGCCGCCAGCCTGACCGTTTTCGCCATTTCCCGCGCGGAAACCTGGAGCGATGGATTGTTCGTCGCGGGCGGGCTGGGAGCGGCGATCGGTGTGCTGGTGGGAGTGGCGCAGCTGCTCATTTTCCTCGTGCGCAAGCTCCTCCCGCAGCGCTGGAGTTTTGTCGTCCGGCAGGGGCTGGCCAATCTGCACCGGCCCAATAACCGCACTCTCCTCCTCACGCTCTCGTTAGGTCTGGGAACTTTTCTTCTTCTCACCATTTATCTGACACGCGACGTCCTCCTCACGCAGTTCCGCTCGATCGACGCCAACAACCAGCCCAACATTTTCCTTTTCGACATCCAGCCGGACCAGACGAAGGCGGTGGCCGATCTCGTCAGAGAGCAACAACTCCCGGTCATCCAGGAAGCGCCGATCGTGACCATGCGCCTGATCGAAGTGAAGGGCCGCAAATCCGCTGACCTCCTGAAAGACCCGCAGAGAAAGACGCCGGAGTGGGAATTGGAACGCGAGTATCGCTCGACCTACCGCGCAGAGCTGAGCGAAACGGAAAAAATCACCGCCGGGAAGTGGGTCGGCCATTTGGATTATCATCCCGGCGACACGGTGCCGGTCTCGGTCGAACAGGATATCGCCAAGGATCTTGGCCTAACGATCGGCGACACACTGGTTGTCGACGTCCAGGGCGTGCCAATCAAGGCGCGCGTGGCGAGCTTGCGTGAGGTCGATTGGAAGCGCTTTCAGACCAATTTCTTCATGGTTTTCCCGACCGGCGTGCTGGAGCAGGCGCCCACTTTTAACGTCCTCGTGAGTCGTGTGCCGAATTCCGCAGCTTCGGCTCGGCTGCAAAACGCCACGGTCGCAAAGTTCCCGAATGTTTCCGCGCTCGATCTCACCTCGGTCATTCAAACCGTCGATTCGATCCTCTCCAAGATCGCGCTCGTTATTCGCATCATGTCGCTCTTCACCGTCGGCACGGGATTAGTCGTGCTCGGGAGCACGATCTGGAGTGGGCGCTATCAGCGATTGAAGGAAAGCGTGCTTCTGCGCACCCTCGGCGCCTCGCGCCGGCAGATCTGGGAGATTCTCTGCGCCGAATATTTGTTTCTCGGTCTGCTCGCGAGCGCGACCGGGATCGTGCTCGCGCTGGTAGCAAGCTGGGCGCTGGCGGTTTTCACTTTCAAGCTCGCCTACACGCCGTCATTCCTGCCGATCGCCGCCGCGGGAATGATCGTGACCGCGCTCACGGTCGCGGTCGGGTTGCTTACGAGTTACGGAGTCGGATCGACGCCGCCCCTCGCGATCTTGCGCGAGGAACTCGATTGAGCGGCGAAACTGGACATGCGGAAGCATGTCCCTCCGGAGGGACGCGCTTCCGCGCGTCCAGTTTCGCCCGGTGGAGTGCCAGCGTGGCCCGGAGAAGGACCGGGGTCACCGCCCCCGGCTATAACGATTGCGCTGCCTTGTGAGCTGGCGGCCTCAATTTCGCCAGTTCGCTTTTCGTTAGGGGGCGCCAGTGGCCGCGCGGCATCTCGCCGAGGTAGAGGTGGCCGATGCGGGTGCGAACGAGCCGCTCCACTTCGTAACCGACCTCGTAAAACATGCGGCGAATCTGGCGGTTCAAGCCTTGTTGCAGGACAACGCGCACTCGGGTCGGTCCGATCGCCTGCAAGCGCGCGAGCCGGGCGCGTTTGCCATCGAGAAAAACTCCGTCGAGCAATTTCTTCCCGCGCGCCGGATCCCAGCGGCGATCGAGCGTGACTTCGTATTCCTTCTCCACCTTGTAGCGCGGATGCGTGAGCTGCTGGGCGAGGTCGCCATCGCTCGTCAGGAGTAGCAATCCCTCGGTCTGCGTATCGAGCCGGCCGACATTGAAAAGCCGGCCGAATTTTGCCGGCAACAAATCATAGATCGTGTCGGTCGCGTTCGGATCGCGCCGGGTGGAAACGAAACCAGCCGGTTTGTGCAGAACGATGGTGAGCGTTTCGGCTCGTCGGACGGGTTTGCTGCCGACCTTGACGTGATCACTGTCTTCGACCTGCGTGCTGAAATTGGTGCAGGGCTGTCCGTTAACGGTGACTCGGCCTTCCGCGATCAGCTCATCGCAATGCCGGCGCGAGCCGAGCCCGGCCGCGGCGAGGAAACGATTGAGGCGCACGTTAGTTGAGAGTCTTCAGTTGAGAGTTGAGAGACGGACAAGAAACCTGCTCTCAACCATCAACCCTCAACTACCAACCTCTGCTAAACGTCCGGCTTGGTCTTGGGCAGGCCGACGACTTTGCTCGTCTCTTTCCACTGCCCGCGTTTCTTGAGCAGGTCGACCCGCTCGAAACGTTTCAAGACGTTGCGCTTGGCTGCGATGGTGCTGGCGCCTTTGAGGCTGCGATGCTGCGACATAAAAATTTGCTCCGGGTAATGGTCCGAAAAGGAGCGGCCAAGGTAGCGGGCCTCGCGGATTTTTCAAATGGTTTGCACTTCGTCTCCCGCGCGCTCGCGAGGCTAGGGACGATTGCTGAGCAAAACGGCCGTGCCGCAGGTGGCTAACTCTTCGACCGGAGCGCCTTTTCCATCGAGAAGAGCCCGCCAATGGGCCAGGCGGCTTTGCTCGATGAGAAGGTAAAAACGGTCGGCCCCGCTCCAGGCCTGGATGACGGTCGGTTCGTCGAGAAAAATGTCCTGCGCCGGAGCGAACGCCGCTCCCGGATCGGAAGCGGGATCCTGGTTCACGAGGTAAAACTTGCGCCCGAGATAGAAGAGGAGGCTGCTCCCGACGTGCATCGGGCCTTCGTAAACCACCTTGTCGTTAGGCGCGATTTCTGCCTCGATGTAATCGGCCGCGTCGGCCAGGGAAAAATAGGGCGCCATCCGGGCGACGCCATCCATCATGCTAAACCCAATCGGGACCATCGCCGCGGCCAGGGCGGTGAGAGCGAGCCGCGGGCGTTCCCGCCAGACGAACCAGAGTGCGTAGGCTGGAAAGAAAATCAGCGTCAGCCCGGTGACGACGAACATCGAACGAAAATCGAGCCAGGTAGCAACGGGAATGTCGACGAGGGTGCGCCAGGCGGTCGAGCGCTCCGCGGTCGTGCCCCACTGGCCGTCCGCGGAATGCAAGAGTTCCGGCAAACGCCACGCCGCGAAAGCAGCGACGAGGCCGATCGCGAGCACGCCGGAAATGCCGGCGATGCGGGTCCAGCGCGGCATGCGTTCCCAGGCGGTGGTGGCGAAGATGGCGAAGCCGCCCCACATGCTCATCGAATAATAATCCTGGCGCTGGCCGATGACGAAAAGTGGGAGGAAGATCACGGCCATCCAGCAAAGCGGGAGCGCATCGGCAAATTCAATTTCGCGCGGACGAAAAACGCGCCGCGCGGCGAGGGCGACGCCGGGCAGAATGACAATCACCCACGGAAACCACCAGGCGAGGTGCAGCGCGAGAAAAACGAGGCGCGGCACGTTGTCATAGCTGTGGGTGGCATCGGCCTGGCCGCCGAGGTGGACGAACCATTCGTGAGCGGTGAGATGACTGAGGAACCCCGGATAGCGCCACTCCAGCCAAAGGTACCAGGGGGCGGCAATGAGCAGGAAAATGAGAATGCCATCCCAGCGTAGTAATTCGCGAAAGCGCAGGCGCGCTTCGCGATAGAAAAAAGAAAGCAGACCCAGAACGGCGGCCGGGTAGAGGAGCCCGAGCAGGCTTTTCGTCATGCACGCCAGCGCCACGCAAATCCAGAAACCGATGAACCACCCGCGCCGGCCGCGGCGCCGTTCGTAGCCGCGGATCGCACAGTAAAGCGAGCCGGCGATGAGCGCGCTGAAGACCGGTTCGGGCATGACGATGCGGCCGAGAACAAAGGTGCCGCAACAGCAGAGATGAATCAGGCCGGCCAGAAATCCGCGCCACGGTCCGCCGAGACGGTCGCCGATTAAAAAGGTGAGCGCGATCGAAGCGCAGGTGGCGAGAGCGATGGGAAGGCGCGCCGCCGCCGCGGTGAGGCCCAACGCTTTCAGCGAAACGGCGATCATCCAATAGAGCAGGGGCGGTTTTTGCAGGCGCGGGATGCCGTCGTTCGTCGGCGTGAGCCATTGATGCGACTGCAGCATCTCGCGCGCGGCGCCGGCATATTGGCCGTCGGTTTCGTTGTAGAGATCGCCCCAGCCGATCGTCGCCAGATGCAGGGCGGCAGCGAGGCATAGGAGAAAAATGAAAAGCGCGCGCCGGACCGGCGTCGGCTCGAGGGCGCGCGGCGTCAGGAAGACGTCGTCGAGAGTGAGGGCGGGATTGCCGGTTGACATCTTCGTTAGGCTACTCTTTTCCGCGGGATTTTAGCGCAGCTCGACCGCGCCCTCCGGAGCGCGGAAGCGGTCCCAATCCTCCGGGAGCCGGAGCAATTTCGCCTCGGGCATCTGCACGAGAGCGAGCATCTGGCGGCAATCGGCGATGAGCGTGTCATCCTCCAGCCGCCGGATTTGGAAGCCGCACCAAAATCGGACGCGCTCGAGTCGGTCGAGCCAGCCGTCGACGCGCAGGCGATCACCCAGTTTGGCGGCGCGGCGGTAGTCGATCTCGGTCCGCACCACCACCGGATAACGTTGCGTCTCCGCCATCTCGACCAGTTTCATCCCGAGCTGTTCGGCGAGGAGAGTGCGCGCGATTTCGATAAAACGCAGGTAGGCGATGTTATGCACGACCGCGCCGCAGTCGGTGTCGAAGAACATTACCTGGACTTCGGTTTGAATGCGCGGTGCGTTTTCGGTTGCCATTGCGATTCATCTTTCCGAATCGCCGCGGGAAAGCAAACAGCCAGAATATCGGAATGAATCTGGAAGCCAGGAAACCAGGAGGCGGTAAACAAGAATCTTTCCTGGCTTTCTGGTTTCCAGATTTTTTCTCCCGCTACAACCGGACGAGATCAAGGAGGAACTGGCACCAGAGATAAACCATCCCGCGCCAGGAATATTTGATCTCGCCGGCAGCGGTCTGCGTCAGGACGCCGGCTTGGAGATTATGCGCGATCTGGTCGCGCAGATCTTTCTCGATCTCCTGCTGGATTTGATCCTCGTCGAGCGGGTCGATGAGATCGGTATCGAGGGCGTGCTCGCGCAGGAACGCCTTGTGGCTGTTGTAAAGCTGCCAAAAAGATTGGTCGGGTCGCTGCCGGTTGATGCGGAATTGCGGAGTGAGTTTCAACCCGTAGGACAAGGGATAATTCCACGTCGTCCAGATCGTGCCGTCCTGCGCGCGCGAGGAGATGCGCAGGTAATAGAAGGAAAGATCATGCTGCTCGTTCAGGCAAATGGTGGCCTGGGAGCGATCGTCCTCTTTGTAAAAGAGACGGAAGAATTGTTTGTAATCCTCCCAATCCCAACCGGCGTCGCTGACGTGCGCGAAGCCTTCGCTTTCAATCTGGCCGGTGATTTCATCGAGGGTCGGAAAGACTTCCGGCGAAGGCGGGCTCTTTGGGCGGAGTGTTTTCTCGCGCGGGAGCCGGAGGGCGCGGATGCGGGTGAGAATTTCCAGCCAGGGAAGAAAGAGCCAGCTGAGCGCGCTGAGCAGGCCGAGGATCCAGCTGCCGGTGATGTAATAGATCGCGAGAAACGAAGCGGTCAGGATGCCAAACGCGCCCACCTTCTGGGAGATGGAGGATTGGTAGCTGCGCAGGGCGACGCTGAGAACAGCCACCCCAAGGGTAATGAAAAGCCCGAATAACATTTATGGGACGATGCCGTGGAGGCGCAGGAATTTCTCGAGCTGAGCGGTGTCGAAATTTGCCAGCACTTCATCCCCGGCAACGAGGGTGGGAACGTAGGTCTGATCGGAAAGTTCCTTCATTTCCTCGTAGGCGGCGCGGTCCCGGCCGACATCGATCTCGGTAAACTGGTAACCGCGCTCGGTCAGGTAATCCTTCGCATCAATGCACCAGGAGCACCATTCGCGGCTAAAGAGCTTCATGTCGGTCGGCACGGCGGGGAATTAACAGTCGCTTCGTGGGGCGTCAAACTCCCCGTTTCCCGGGCCCGCTTTTCGATTTTGTTGACCCCCCCCTAACGAATCGAGCCCGATTATGGCACAAGCGGCGAGGATTAGTAAACAATTTCCCACGTGCCCTCGGACTTGCGCACCGCCACGATCCGGCCGGGGTAGATCGCGGAGAGCGCCATTCCCGCGCACATCTGCACTTCCTCGTCCTTGACCGGCCCGAATGTTTTTTCGTCCAGGCCCCAGAGTGAACCAGTTTTCCGGGTCACCACCACTTCCGGGCCGTTCGTGGTCGTGAACTCCAATTCGCCCGCCGGTGGCGCTGTCACCCGCACGCCGAGTTTGTAGACCGCCTCGAGGCAGCGCGCCTTGCGCACGTCATCCACCTTGAGCGATTCATTTTCGTCGATCGCCTTGTAAAGCGCCGCGAAATCCGGCTGGAACCATTCCGCCCGCGTCTTGAGGAGGGCGGCAATCTTTTGCTTGTCCTCGTCGGTGAGCGAGGTGATGGCGGGATAATGGTGCCAGGGCAGATCGAGCGCGAAATCGGCCCTAAACTCGCGTTCGAAAACCACTTTTCCCTGCACCGCTTTGCGATCGTCGATGCCTTCGTTGGCCTGGTTGGTCGCCTT
>JBDTCM010000159.1:0-8333 GCA_039923575.1 Chthoniobacterales bacterium | reverse complement strand
CTTCGCGCATGAAAGGGGTGAGATCGACGACCTCCGGACCTGCGAGCTCGGTGTGGACGGTGAAATCTTTCACCTCGATATCGTAGCGGAACGCTTCGAGACAGCGGACGCAATGCAATTCCACCGGTTGGGTGAGCGTGCCATTCGCCCAGAGCGAGCCGTCGGATATTCCGACCTCGAGCGCGTAGCGGAGCGGGCCGGCGCAGCGCGCGTCCATGGGATCGGGCTGCGGGATGGGGCAATCTTCCTCGCCCTCCAGATGGAGACCATCCGCGGGCATTTGGCGTAAATGAATCTTCACTCGCGATACCTTTCGGAGTTCACTCGCGATACCTTTCGGAGTTCAACGCTGCAACTTCCTGGCGAAACTCTCCACCACACACGGCGGAACGAACCCTCCCACGTTGCCGCCCAGTCGCGCGATCTCTTTCACGATCCGCGAACTGAGATAAGTGTACTCCTCTTTCGGCATCAGAAAAATAGTTTCCACGGTCGCTTCGAGCTTGCGATTCATCAGCGCCATCTGGAATTCGAATTCGAAATCCGAGACGGCGCGCAATCCGCGCACGACCGCGTGCGCGTTCTGTTGCACGGCGAACTCGACGAGCAAGCCATCCAAGGGTGCGATCTTCACTCCGGGCAGGGCCGCGGTCACGTGGCGAAGGAAATCGAGGCGTTCTTCGAGCGTGAAGAGCGGCTGCTTCTGGTCGTTATACGCCACGGCCACGACCACTTCGTCGAAAAGCTTTCGCGCCCGCTCGATGACATCGAGATGACCGTTGGTCACGGGGTCGAAGCTGCCGGGGTAGATCGCGCGTCGCATGGGGCGGAAATTCGCAGAGGAATTGCGATTTGAAAACGTTAAACCGTGAATCGTGAAAAGGTGGATTGGGCTGGCCACTGCCAAACCGATGCACGATTCACGATTTAACGGTTTAACAATTTAACGATTTACGCCCACATTAGTGTCCACAGATGAGCGCGCCCCCATACCGGTCCATTGCGGTCGCAGCCACCTTCTCGCCGCGTTTCCACCAGGTACTCGCCGAGGCGAACCGCGTGCGCACACGCTTCGACTCTACTTTGAGCATGATCTACGTCGGGAAGTGCGACGCAGCCACGACTCGCAAATTTTCCGAAGCCGTCGCGAAGCTCCATCTGCCCGCCGCTTCGCCGGTTCACTATGAGGAAGGCGATCCAGCGGACAGCATTCTCGCCGCCGCGCGGAAATTGAAAGTCGAATTGCTGGTCGCGGGCGCGCTGGAAAAGGAAGCGGTGCACCGGCAGTTTCTCGGCAACGTGGCGCGACGCCTGGCGCGCGAAGCCGCTTGTTCCGTAATGCTTTTTACGAAGCCGGAGATCGACCCGAAGCCGCTCCGTCACATCGTCCTGATGGCCGAATTTTCCGAGCACGGCCAAGGGGCCTTGCGGCGCGCTCTGCACCTCGCAGAGCGGGAAAATTGCGAGCGTCTCTATGTCATTCGCAGCTACACCAGCTTCGACAAGGCGCGGGCGGCACGCCGGGGCAAGAGCGGCAAGGCGAGCGCCCGTACCCTCGAGGAAGAAGAGATAGCGCTCCAGGAATTCATCCTGGCGGCGGGCGAAACGAAGGTGCCTATCGAAGCGCGTTGCATCCGCGGCAACACCGGGTTTGCCGCTTCCAATTTCGTGCAGGCGGTGGAGGCCGATCTCCTCGTCGTGCCGTGGGAAAAGAAGCTTTCGGCCCGGATTTCGTGGGTCACGGAAGTGATTCCGTGCAACCTCTGGATCGTGAGGTAAGCGAAGCCGCGCCGGCAGAATGCGCGCCTAGCGAAAAAAATTCCGCTGCTTTTCCGTGATCGGGCGCTCCAGTCGCTCGAGCACGAGAAGCATGTCTTCCCACACTTTGCGTTTCTCGGTGTTGCTTTGGTTGCGGAGCAAATACGAGGGGTGAAATGTAATCATTAACGGTGTTTCACCGTACGAATGCCAGCGGCCGCGCAGTTTTCCCATCGGCTCGCGAATCTTGAGCAGCCCTTCGACCGCCGTCCCCCCGAGCGCGACCAGCACTCTAGGTCCGATGATTTCGATCTGCTCGGTCAGGTAGGGGAGGCAAGTCGCCATTTCGTCCGGAGTTGGCCGTCGATTGCCGGGTTCGCCCGCCGGCATGTCGGGACGACATTTTAGGACATTGGCGATGTAAACCTCTTCGCGGCTGAAGCCCATCGCCCCGATGATTTTGGTCAGGAGCTGGCCGGCCCGGCCGACAAACGGTTCGCCCTGCCGATCCTCATCCGCGCCCGGCGCTTCGCCAATGAACATCAGTTCGGCATTAATGTTGCCGACCCCGAAGACGGTCTGGGTGCGAGTGGAGGCGAGATGGGCACACAGGCGGCAGACCGCCACGCGCTGCGCGATCGCGTCGAGCCGGATTAATTTATCGCCCTGCGAGCGGTCGTTAGGCACGGGGCGGACCGCGCGCAAACCCTGCAAGGCCGCGCGACTGGCGCGCGGCGGATGGTCACTCTCCCGTTGCATGCGGTCGAGCGCGGCGATGGCGCTTTCAAGGGCCTGGGAAAACTCGTCCATGTTCTCGCTCACTCTTGAAGCTTTTGCGTGCGGCGGCAATTCCTTTGATGGTGCGACGATGAGCGGCCGCGTGGACGAATATGATTTTGCCTTGCCCGACGAGCTGATCGCGCAACGGCCGCTGCCGCGGCGCGAGGATGCGCGCATGATGGTGCTGGATCGTGGCGCGGAGACGATTGCCCACCGGCGTTTTGCTGATCTCGGCGAGTTCGTCAGAGAAGAAGAGCTGCTTGTGCTTAACGATACTCGCGTCCTGCCGGCGCGGCGCTTCTCCGACGACGGGACGATTGAGTTTTTGTTTCTCGAGCAGCTCGACGCACATGCCTGGAAATGTCTCGTGAAACCGGGACGCAAGATGCGGCTCGGGGCGACCGTGCGACTCGACGAAGCCTTCGGCCGGGTCGAGAAAATTCATGAGGAAGGCGAGCGCGTCGTGAGGTTTAACCGCGCCATCAACCCCTATCGAAGAGGCCAAATTCCGCTGCCGCCTTATCTTGAGCGCGCGGCGGACGCGGACGACGCGGCGCGCTACCAAACCGTTTTTGCGCGCGAGCCGGGCGCGGTGGCGGCGCCGACGGCGGGTCTCCATTTCACTCCCGAGATCCTGGCGCGGTTGCCGCATACTTTCATCACTCTGCACGTCAGCACGGGAACTTTTCGGCCGGTGCAAAGCGAAACCATTGCCGGCCATCGCATGCATTCGGAGCGGTTCACCGTCACCCCCGCCGCCGCCGACGCGATCAACGCCGCCGCACATTTATTGGCGGTCGGGACGACCTCGGTGCGCGTACTGGAGGCGGCGGCGAGGCGCAACGGCCAGCTCACCGCGCAGGAAGGCGCGACCGACATTTTCATTCATCCGCCCTACCAATTCCGCGCGGTCGACCGGCTGCTGACGAATTTTCACCTGCCGCGTTCGACCCTGCTCATGTTGGTGGCGGCGTTTGCCGGCCGGGAATTCGTCTTGCGGGCCTACGCGGAAGCGGTGCGGGAACGCTACCGCTTTTACAGCTACGGCGATTGCATGCTGATCCTGTAGACGTTTCGCTCAGCGAAACGCGAGGGGAAACTTGATCGCGGGTCAATGTTACGATTAACGTCACTCTCGCGTTTCGCAGCCTCCGGCTCGGAAGACCTACGGCTCGGAGAGAGCGAAACGTCTACAATCTCGCCTATGGATTCCGCAGAAACGACCGAGCAACCACGCGGTGAACTCGTTACCCGCACGGTCGCGATGCCCAAGGACACCAACCCCAACGGCGATATTTTTGGCGGTTGGCTGATGGCGCAGATGGACTTGGGGAGCGGCATTCTCGCGTCCAAGACAGCACGCACTCGCGTCGTGACGGTGGCAGTGGACGGCATGTCGTTCCTCGAGCCGGTGCGGGTGGGGGATACGGTTGCTTGTTACGCCTGGGTCGAATCGATCGGGCGCACTTCGATGAAGATTCCGGTCGAGGCCTGGGTGCAACGCTACATGCATACGCAACAGACCCGGGTGACGCGCGCGGTTTTCACCTACGTGGCGGTCGATCAATCGGGGCGTCCGATCCCGATCCAGCGCGACTAACCCCGAAGGCTTTCGGGGTCAGGCTATGGGTCAGGCTATTGGCCCGTGCCGTCGCCGACCGACTCCGGCCCGGAAGCATCGGTGGTTTCCATCGGTGCGGTCTCCCGCGTCATGGGCAAGGTGTTTTTGGCGTACTTAACTCGCTTTTGTTGCTTGACCCGGCCGAGACTCGATTTGCGAACGTAGCGTTCGTAGGCGCGTTCGCGGCGGCCGCTCGCCGTCAGCATCGAGCAGCCGGAGAGGAGGGTGGCTGCGACGAGAAAGAGCGCGATGGTGCGAGTGAGTTTTTTCATTTGTTTGCTCCTATCAGGAGCGGTTCATCCTTGTTGGAATCGAGGGTAAAAAGGCCCGACCGCACCATCTGGTAGGCGGCTTGATAGATCTTCCAGTCGCAGAATCCGCTCTTCCCGTGCAACTCGGCGAGGGTAAGCCGCTCGTTATAGGCCAGCTGCCAGATCTCTTCCGCCACCGGTCGCAGATCCACCGGGCAGGGGTCGTCCCAGATGAAGTTGAGCTGTTTGCGCTTGAGCCGCGCCGTGGAGTCGCGCATCTCCTTGCGCAGGTCATCGAATTGATCGCGCATCTGGATGGCGTTGATCAGGATCTCATCGGCGTTGCGGGTCATGGCGCTGCCTCCGCCCCAGTTCTCGCCGACCTTGGTTTCATTGGAGAAAGAGAAGGTGCCGGAGCGATGCTCGTGCAGGAAAAGCTGCCAGAATGCCTCCTCGCCGCTGAGATGCTCAAAGCGTCCCCAGCGGGGCGTTCCTTTCTCGAAATAGAAGGTGGAGATCGTGTCGCCCTCTTCATTCGCGATCGTGAGCAGGCCGGTCTGCATCGATTGGATGATCGTCTGGTAAATCGTGACGATGTCGAAGTTGATGAGGCTGCCGGTGAGTTCGAGCGAGTTGTTAGGCGAACGGGTCAGTTCGCGTGCTTGAAAGAGCCGGTTGGCCAGCTTCTCCGAGAGGTAGAGGAAGAACGCAGGCACGCGCTGGATGAGCTCCGGGAAATCGCTGCGATGGAAGCACTGCACGCTGAGCGCGGCACAGGCGCGGGCGGCGTGATTGCGGGGGATATCCATCAGGGCGGAGGTCTCGCCGAAAATGTCGCCGCGCGAGAGGAAGGTGGTGGCGGATGCCCGCCCGGTGTTTTGGGGGAGGAGTTCCACGGCCCCGCGTGTGATGATGTAGAGCTGGTCGCCCTCGTCTCCCGACAGGTAAACCAAATCATTCTCGGCGAAATGTTTGACCTTCGAAAGCAGGCCGATCGCTTTCAGCTCGATAAGCTTGAGCGAGGTACAAAAAGAGAAGAAGTCGCGTTGAACCACTCTGTATGAAAAGCAAGAGTCGTGCGGGGAAACACAGAACTCGGGAAAAGATGGTGTCTCGAGCGCTTTCCAAAGGCCGGATTTGCCCGTAATTCTCTGCCGTGAGCGGGCTCGCCTATCTTTTTGAGCGGTTTCCCTCCTTCACCCAGACTTTTTGCTACCGCGAGATCGCGGAATTACGCCGGCAAGGCGCCTCTCTGGCGATTTTTTCCATCCGTCAGCCAACCGGCGAACCGGTCCAGGACTGGGACGACGCCATCGTCCGAGAGGTGCAATACCTGCCCGGGGACGAGGAACTGGTGCGGGATGTGGAGACCGCGTTGCGGAAAAAACGTCTGCCGGCGGCAGCGGCGAATGCCATCGCTGACTGGGGCCGGAAAACCGATTTTCTCCGGCTTTACCAGGCCGCCTGGCTTGGCCCGAAGTTGCAGGCCCTTGAGGTGCGCCATGTCCACGCGCACTTCGCCGGGATGGCGGCGCGGACGGCCTGGTGGATCGAGCGGTTTTTTGGGATCGGATTCAGTTTCACCGCGCACGCCAACGACATGTTTGCCCCCAAGCCTTTCGAAGTCTCGTTAGGCAAACTGGTCAACGCGGCCCGGGCGGTCGTGACCGTGAGTGATTTCGGGGTCCGTTTCTTGCGCGGAAAGTTCCCCGCTGAGGCCGGGAAAATGCACCGGGTTTACAATGGCATCGACCTCGCCCGCTTTCGCCTGACGGATTTCTCCGCTGTTCCGTCGTCGATTATTTCGATTGGCCGCTTGATCGAAAAGAAAGGCTTCGCCGATCTGATTGAAGCCTGCCGATTGCCGCGGGAAGGAGGGATTGATTTTCGCTGCGAGATTATTGGTGAAGGTCCGCTTCAGGCCGCGCTCGAGGAGCAGATCAATCGCGCGGATCTGTCGAGAGCGGTTCTGCTGGCCGGGCCTCTCGCGCAAGGCGAGGTGATCGACCGGCTCGCGCGGGCGACGGTTTTTGCCCTGCCCTGCGTCGCTGAAAAAGGCGGCGGAAAGGATAATCTGCCGACCGTGGTGATGGAAGCGATGGCGACGGGTTTGCCCGTAGTCTCGACTCCCATCGGCGGGGTGTCGGAGATGGTCGTCAATGGCGTGACCGGCCTGCTCGTTCCGGAACATGAGCCCGCGGCCCTCGCCGAGGCGCTCGCTCGCCTGCTCGCCGATCCGGATCTGGCGCGTTCGTTAGGCGAGTCCGGCCGTGAGCGAGCGGCAAAACTCTTCGCGATCGAGCAAAGCGTCCGAGTCTTGCGCGCCATCTTTCCTTTGTAGCCGCCTGCTCAGTTCGCCCTTGCTGGGGCTTATCCGAGTGCTCAGATTCCCCCATGATCCAAACACGTTTTCTGCGTCGGTTAGGCTTTTGCGCAGTCTTGCTTGCCTTCGTCACCGTCTCGCGCGCGGAGACCTCCCCGCCGTGGATCAGCACCTACAACAGTTTGCTCGCCAAATACGTCACGAGCGGCGGGGTGAAATATGCCGCCTGGAAAAATAACGCGGCCGACATGAAAGCCATCAAGGACGTGGTCGACGGCATCGCCAATGAAAAAATCTCCGGCTTGAGCAAAAAAGAGCAGCTCGCCTTTTACCTCAACGCCTACAACGCCTGGATTCTGCACGAAGCGCTCGAGAAATATCCGACCAAGAGCGTGAAGGATTTGCTCTTCACCTTCTTCCTCAGCCAGCGCCTCAAGGTCGCGGGCGAAGCGATGAGTTTTAATCATCTCGAGAAAGACATCATCCGGCCCACGTTCAACGAACCGCGCATTCACTTCGCCCTCAACTGCGCCAGCCGCAGTTGTCCGCCTCTCAATCCCGAGGCGTTTCGAGGCGACAAACTTGATGGGCAACTCGAAAAACTGGCGGTTGCATTCATCAATTCACCCAAGGGCGTCGATTATTCCGCGGGCACGAAGACCGCTGCGCTTTCCAAGATTTTCGACTGGTACAAGGAAGACTTTCAAAAAGTCGGCGGCCCGGTCGCCTTCATCAACAAACGGCGCAAACCGCCCCTGCCTAACGATGTCAAGATCACCTACCAGGATTACAACTGGGCGTTGAACGAAGTGAAGTAACCTGTAGCGGCGCTCTATCGCCGAGAACTGGCGGAAAGTTTCGGCGGTCGCAGACCGCCGCTACAACATCTGCGCTAGAACAGGTCGTGCACTTGCGCGACGGCGCGCAGATAAACGCGGTGCGGGCCGCCCCGCATCAACTCCTCCTGCACGAGCGCGACCGGATCGTTATTGCCGGCCGGCAAAACCTGCTCCATGTGCCGGCCGCCCGTCCGGCCGAAGGAAACGTCGAGCAAATCCGCGCCCGGTTTGTGCTCGACCCGGAACTCCGCGCTCTCGGTCGTGAGTTTGCAACTGCTGATGGGCTCGCCGTTTGTTTCCCGGAGCGAGACCGCGATGTGCCACTCGCGGGCATCATCGACCTTGCGGAAGCCTAACGATCTCTCGTTCCGGCCATGGCGTTCCCAAGTCAGTTGCGCCGCCATCCAGCCCACCAGAAGGAGCGCGGTGGATCGGAACCCGGGCGCGTGCTCGATCTCAAGAGCCTTGATTTCCTTCAGGTGATGATAAGTCGCGGGATGATCGAAGAACTGCGCGAGCGCAATACGGAACTGCACCAGGCGGACCCAGTTCAGGTCACAGAGAATGATTCGGTTCTTCGCTTCCTGCTGGGCCGTCTCGACCAGTTGCATTTGCTCGTCGAAGTCGCGCCACGTCTGGCTGTCGTAGATGACCCGATCGACCCAGGCCCAGAGCTGCGGATCCATCGGCGCGCGGAATTCGCCCTGCCACCAGAAGGTGAGGGGAAGATCGGAGTCGAGCTGCGCGAAAACGATGTTCGG
>JBDTCM010000158.1:0-6194 GCA_039923575.1 Chthoniobacterales bacterium | reverse complement strand
CCATGTTCGGCCGCAGGAGCCGATCGGCCAGTTTGCTTTCCTGTTCCTGGGCGCGGAGCGGCAGGGAGAAACTCGTCAGGCAAAGCAGAAAGAAGATCCAGCGCACGCCGCGACCCTGCCGCAAGGGTTTCAAGCCTGTAAAGGAAAAAGCGCGATCTCGCTGTCGCTCAATAACGATTCAGGATATCGAGTAAGCGCCCCGCGCCCCCCGGAGGCGCGACACGTCCGGATAAAATCGAGCGCGCTCCCACCGCCCGCCCGTAATAACGGGCGTTGGCCGTCTTCTGCGTGGCGATGATCGCGCCTTCAAGCGAAATACCAGCAAAGAGTCCCTTGCTCCGGCTGTAGGTATAAATCGCCGCCGTGGTTGTGACGTCGGCCTGCAAATCGCGCCCCACGGGTCCGGCGGCGGCGCTCACGTCTGCGCCCAGCTTGACGTTGCCATCCCGCGAGAAAGCGCGCACGGCGGCGTCGTTGTTGAGGACAAAGATGAAGTCCGTCACCTGCGCGCCGATCTGCAAACCCCAGCCGGCACCGCCGAGCCCGACGAAGGATGGACCCGACCAGCCCTGTCCGGTCCGTGCCACGACCACGCCCTGGCCTCCCTTGCCGCTGAAGACGAAGCCGGCTTTCAACACTCGGATAATCGCGAGCCCGCGGGCATCGTTCATGATGCGGCGGGGAATCTGGCGCTCCGGCATTTGGTGGAAAGCACGGAGGATATCGACCGACTGATCGACGATTTCCTGTTCGGTGGCGGCACCGGCACTGGCGAAAGCCACGCAGGAGGCGAGCAGAATGGAAGCGAGTGTTTTCATTGCTATGATGTTTCGTTGTTTGTCGACCATTTGGTCGCAAAATCAAATCGCACCATGGAAACGATCATCGACCTGCAAAGCGACGCTTACTTCATGAGCGAAGCATTGCGCATGGCGGCGCGCGCCTACGAGGCGGAAGAGGTGCCGATCGGTGCGGTCGTTGTGCAGGCAGGGAAAATCATCGCGCGCGCATTCAACCAGGTCGAAGTCCTGAAAGATGCGACCGCACATGCGGAGATGCTGGCTCTGACGCAAGCAGAGGCTGCGGTGGGCGATTGGCGCTTGAACGAATGCGATCTTTTCGTGACGAAAGAGCCGTGCCCGATGTGTGCGGGCGCGCTCGTCCACGTGCGGATGCGACGGGTCGTCTTCGGTTGTCCGGATCCGCGCGGTGGAGCGGCGGGAGGATTGCTCAATCTGCTCCAAAATCCGTCGCTCAATCATCAGTGCGACATCGCTGCGGGTGTGTTGGGCAACGAGTGCGCGGACCTGCTGCAAAGTTTCTTCCGGGAAAAACGACTGCGCAAAGTCGAGGACGCCTAACGAGGCGAGCCCGGTTTTGTGGCTGCCTCGCAAGGACTCGAACCTTGACAAAGAGATCCAGAATCTCTCGTGCTACCATTACACCACGAGGCACCGCGGGGATGAGACCTAAGCGCCGCTCACCTCGCTCTGCAAGTGCTGCGGCCGGGATCGCTGATCCGGGCTGTCGTAACCGGGGCCGGGATCGACGATCCCGGCTACAACTCGAACGCGAGCGCCGGTCGGAAATTATCCAACCGCCATCGCCAACTCGCCCGGCTCGTGATCGACCTCATTTAACGCGGCGCGTTCTTTTTCTTTCATCGCCATCAACCTCCGCATATTGATGCGGGCGATGTTATTTTCTCCCTCTTCCCCGTAAATGCGACCGGAGAGAAGATCGAGCGAAGGCACCTTGTCGCGCCAGGTGACGATGCGCTGGAAGGCAAGCGGATATTCCCAGAGCACTCCGATCACATCCTCGACGACTTCGTTTCCTCCGTCGCAAAGCCGTTCGAAATCCGCGAAAGGATTCCCGTTGGTCTTGATCTTGCCCGAGAGCAACTGCGCGATGGCGTTGGCGGCAAACTCGCCTTCCTGAATTCCGAAATAGACGCCGTAGGCGAAGATCGGATCGATGAAGCGGTGGGCGTCGCCAACGCAGACGAAACCTTTGCCGGTGTAATTGTGCACCCGGTAAGAGAAATTCGGGATGGCATGAATCGGCTCCGTCGGTCGGAGATCGGGCAACCGCTCCGAGAGCACCGGCGTCATATGCCGGCATTCGTGGAGCATCATTTGCTCCTTGGTCATTCCCGCTCTTTTGAAATGCTCGGTGCGAAATACTACCCCGACGCTGGTTAGTTCGTCGCTCACCGGGATGAACCAGGCCCAGTAATGTTTCTCCTGATAGTAGAGCAACGCGTTACCGGGTTGCTGATGAAGTCCGGGGCCGTCGTCGCGGACGGTATTGGCGAACTGGGTGAAGAGCGCAATCTGCTTGTCGGAGTTGCCCGGAACCTTGCGTCCCGTGACGCGGTGATTGGCCAGGAAAGTGGCGCAACCGGAGGCATCAATCAGCACCTCGGAATACAGGTTCTCCGTCGCGCCTTCGGGGGTGCGAATCTTCAGGCCGATGACGGCGTCGTCCTGAACGATCGGGGCGAGCGCGGTGGCCTTGATCCAGATGGCACCGCGCTCGATCGCGGCGTCAAACAGGATCTTGTCGAAACTGCTCCGCATCACGTTCCAGGTCGAGTTTGGAACCTGCACCCCTTGCTCGTTCCGACGGACCAACCCGACCCAGAAATCATTCTTGCCGTCCGGTCCGTAAAAGACCGCACCGTGCTTCACGGGGTAGCGCTGAGCCTCGATCGCCGGCCCGAGGCCAAGTTCCTTGAGGGCGATGGCGGTGGCGCCGGTGAGCGACTCTCCGACGTGATAACGCGGGTGATCGTCGCGTTCGACGATCACCGGTGTGATCCCGTGTTTCAGAAGGTACATCGCCGTGGCCGCCCCGGCCGGGCCTCCGCCAAGGATGATTACGGGGTGTTTTCTATGAGCCATAGATTGAAAAGTGGGGCCTTAGAGAAATTCTCAGAATTAGGGAACGTCTGTAACGATAATGCAATTATCCGGTAAGGATCGTCAAGGGTTTTCGCACCTCGACCGTGCTCGATCCGCCTTCCAAATGGGCCGGATTTATTGCCCGAGCGTGCAGTCGGCTTTGATATTCTGCGCGAAAATGTCTCCGCCGTCGGCGCGCCCGTCACTCCAGGCAGCAAAGGCCACGCCAGAGGACGAAAGGGTCAAATCGAGCCGCGACTTCGAGGAGAGGATCGAGGAAACCGCAAACGGCGGACAGACGATGGTGCCGCTCGGGTCGACTTTCGCGCCGTAGATCGAGTCCTGGGCAAAGGTCGGTTCCGACGACCAGACGACGAGTGGTCCCGCTGCCGTGAAGACGCTCGCGACATTGATCACCGCGGATGAAGTGAAAGGCTGCACGACCACACCGGTTGCTCCCCATTGAACGACGCCGTCCGCGTCGAATTTTTGCCCTGAGATGCCCTCGTTGGTTAGCGGTCCGGGCAATTGTTCATCCCAGAAGAGATAAGTGGCGCCACTGGTCGGGTCGAAGGAAACGCTCGGATTCACCTGATTATCCGAAGTGTTCGTTGAGCCGGGCGTGCCATTGTGCGGGAACGCCTCGCTCCCGTCTGCCCGGATGTGCTGTGCTCTCGATTGCAACGGGGAAACTTCGTACCAACCAAAAACCGCTCCGCCCGCACCATCGGTCACGAAGGGCGGGAAGTTGCCGAACTGGAGCGAACCGCCGTCGAACACGGCCACATGCGAGGCACCCCAGAGCAGGGCTCCCGTGGGGCGGAGCTTGTTCGCGAGAAGATGTTTCGGACCCGTGAACCCGGCCGCGGAAACAAACGAGACGATCGCCGATCCGTCGTCGCCCGCGTGCAAATCCGCCATCGAGTAGGTCAGCCCCGCCGGGGCCGCGATCGTCACGCCCGCGGGACCCCATTGGCGGTGCCCGCCGGCATCCATTTTCTGGAAGGTGAGATTGTTGCCGTTGATCCAGCCGGCCACGACAAACCCGTCGGAAGTCGCGGTGATTTTCGGGTTGCCTTTGAAATCCTGTCCCTTCCCGGCCTGGCGCCCCTTGGGGCCCCAGAGCTGGACCCCGGATGGATCGACTTTCATGACGGTAACGGCGATTCCTTTGGGGTTGCGATCATCAAGAAACGCGAGGAGCGCATTCCCGTCGGCATCGACATCGATCCCGTAATCCTGCGTCGAACTCATCCCGAGATCGGCGAAACGAATCCCGCCTGCGGCCCATTGCGGCACGCCGTTGGCATCCAGTCTTTGCATAAAAACGTCGTAGCCGAAGGGAGGATTCCCGCTCGGGTCATTGTCGAACCAGCTGATGTAGCAGCCGCCATCGGGCGTCGGGCGAATCTTGGGCTGCACCTGGTCATCGGGTTTGACCGCCACGCCCAGGTTCACCATCGGATCGGAGCTCCATTGCGCGAAAGCCCCGCGCAATGGGAAAAGGGAGAAAACTACCAACAAGAGAGTGAGCAATGTTCTTTTCATTTTTGTGTTTCTATTCCCGGAGCGATGCGCTCCTTGATTGCTGAGAGTATAGCGGGATTGGAGTCGCCCGAAAATTCTTTTCCGCCGGCAGCCGGCCTAACGAAAAGTTGACTTCCGGGTGGCGGACGCAAACTTGATGGCGTGTTCCGCTTCCCTCGGCGCCTGTTCCCGCTCGTCGCGCTCCTTGCGCTCGTCCCCGCGGCCGGGGCGAAAGCGGTGGAGTTCCGGCTCGATCGACCTGACGCGCAGAGTGTCGGTCTCGCCGCCGAATTCAACGGCTGGAAAAGCCAGGCGATGAGCAAAGGATCGGACGGCGTCTGGACGATCTCGGTGCCTCTCTCGCCCGGCACCTACGGCTACAAGTTTCTTGTCAACGGCAGCGAGTGGCTCTTCGATCCGCAAAACACCGAACGCAAACAGGTCGACCACATCGAGAATTCCGCCATTACGGTGACGGAAGAGAGCGCGTTGGGTTCAGGCATTCGTCCGACGCCCACTCTGGTCGCAGCCGCCACCTCGACTCCCGCCGCATTCAACAGGACCGCTGCCGACATCCCGGTGATTCCGGGCGAAGTCGCGAATTTCGAAGTGCCGCTCTCGGTTTTGCAGCAGCGCGCCGCCATCATCGGCGGCAATCCACCGATCACGACCGCCCGGGTCGCACTCGGCGTGCCGCCGAATTTCGATCCGCAAAAATCGTGGCCGCTATTGGTCATCAACGCGACGGTCGACGCCTCCAGTATCGAGCTGCTCGGCGCCTATCAACGCGAGGGCTGGCCGCGGGCTGGGTCGTCATGGCCGCGGATAGCCCGGTCAAGCCGAAGGATGACAACACCGAGCGTCGCCTCGCCACGATCGAAGCTGGTCTCGATTTCCTCGATGCCCATTGGCCGGCGGCAAAAACCTGGCCGATTGCCTGCGGCGGATTTTCCGGCGGCGCGAAACGCTCCGGCTACGTCGCCGCCGCGCTCATGAAGCAGCAGCGCACGATCATCGGCATGCTCATGGGCGGCTGCAACGAGGACAAGGCCACCGCGGGACTGAAGCGTTTCAATCCGCCGGTCACGTTCAAGGGGGTGCCGATTTTTCTCAGCAGCGGGACGACGGACCAGATCGCGACGCCCTCCATGATCGAGTATGTCGAGAAAGCGATGAAGTTTAGCGGTTTCCGCAAGGTGCGTCTGGAGAGTTACCCCGGCGCGCATGATGTTTATCCGCAACACACCACCGAAGCGCTGCAGTGGTTCATCGCGTCTTCCTCCGGCGGCGCGAGCCCGTCGCCTGCTTCCGATTTCGACAATTTCTTTAAGAAACCGTGACTCGTTAGGCAAGGCCGGTAGAGCTTGCGCCTGAGCAGGTTGAAATCTATTCTCGTCCCCCATGAGCAACGGCGATTTCGTTTCCACAATTCAGAGCGGTTATTCCTTCAAGGGCGATTCGGTTCTCCTCGGCGCCGCCATGCGCGACGGCAAGGTTCTTGCCGATGCGCCGATCCGGTTGCCTTTGCGGACCATGAATCGTCACGGCCTCATCTCCGGCGCGACCGGCACCGGGAAAACCAAGACGCTGCAAATGATTTCCGAGCAGCTCTCCGAAGCCGGCGTTCCGACCTTGCTCATGGACATCAAGGGCGACTTGAGCGGGCTCGCCGTCGCGGGCACGCCTAACGCCGGCATCACCGATCGCCATGCGAAGATCGGCTCGGAGTGGTCGCCGAGCGCTTATCCGGTCGAATTTCTC
>JBDTCM010000157.1:0-3975 GCA_039923575.1 Chthoniobacterales bacterium | reverse complement strand
CCGACTTGGGTGTGACAGCGAATGCAAAAGTCTCCGTTCGTTCCTGCGGTCATTTTGTCGACCGTTGCCTGGAAGGCGTTGAAAACTGGGCTTAGCTGCGCGTAGGCGTGCTGCGAGACAGACCATTGGCGGAACTGCGTCGGATGGCAGGTCGCGCAAGTGGAAGCGGAGGGGAATTTGTTTTCCACCAGCAACTGCGCATGCGCGGCGGCAGCGTTGCCGGCGGCGGCCGCGCCGGCGGTTTTGGGCGGCGCATTTTGCGGCGCGTTCGGGACGAGGAGAAGATCATCCGGCATCGGTTGATTGGTTCCCTTGTCGCCTTCCGGAAGAAGCAAATCGTCCGCCGAGGAAGGGGCCGGTGTGGCGCCCGATGGGCCGGGCGCGAGGAGATCGTCGGCGTCGTTAGGCGCAGTGGTCGCAGCGGACGCGGGGGCGGGCGGAGCGCTCGCGGCGGGTGTGGCCGTGGCGGGCGCGGCGGCGGGCGCGGGCGAAGGCTGCTGCGCTTGCGCAGAAAAATGGAACGTGCCGAAAAGGCCAAAGCAAAGTGCGGGTAGAAACAAGCGACGAAGCATGGCGAACTGAAGCTGCGACGTTTGGTGAGTTGTCGTCAATTCAAAAACAATTTTTTTTTCGCGAGAAAAGTGCTTGCCGGTGCGGTCGCCCATCAGTACAGAAATGGCGAATGCAGTTGCCGCAAACACGGAGGTATTTTCATGATGAATGATCGTCGCGGAGGAGTGACCGCCTTATTGATAGTCCTAGGCCTCGGAACGCCGGCTGCGTTTGCGGCCCAGGTGCACGAGATCGACCCGGCCAAAGTCGTTGGCTCGCAAAAATGCGGGGAATGCCACAAGTATGAAGCCGAGGCGTGGAAGACGACGCCGCATTTCGCGACCTTCGATTCCATGCATCGCAGCCCCGAAGGGCAGAAGATTGCCACCGCGCTCGGGATCAAACGCATCAAAGGAGAAAGCCTTTGCCTGACCTGCCACTACACGGTGCAGGCGAAAGGCGGTTCCTCCGAGCCGATCTCCGGCGTCTCCTGCGAATCCTGCCACGGCGCCGCCCTCGATTGGGTCAACGTGCATAACGACAAGAAACTCTCGCGCGAAGAGCGCAAGACGAAGTCGGCCGCGGCCGGCATGATTCGTCCCGAGGATCTGTACGCGGTCGCGGCCAACTGTTACCAGTGCCATCTCGTGCCTAACGAGAAGCTGGTGAACGTGGGCGGCCACACCGCGGGGAGCAAAGACTTTGAGCTCGTCTCCTGGTCGCAGGGCATGGTGCGGCACAACTTCCTCACCCCCGATGGGAGCGAGGGCAAAGTGAACAAGGAAGACGACGTCAATCGCCGCCGGATGATGTTCGCGACCGGCGCGATTCTCGATCTCGAATACAGTCTGCGCGGAGTGGCGAGCGCGACCGACAAAGCGACCTATGGAATCACCATGGCGCAGCGCGCGAATGGGCTGAAAAAGAAGATCGCCGACATTCAGAAAGCCGCGCCGACCGACGAGATGGCGGAAATTATCACCGTCGTCGGCGGTGCCGCCCTGAAGTTGAACAACCAGGCGCAACTGACCGAAACGGCGGACAAAGTGGCCGAGCTGGGCCGGAAATTTTCTTCGACGGAGACGGGAGACAAACTGGCGGGCCTCGACCCGATGATCCCGAAACCAGCACAGTATCGCGGCAAGCCTTACCAGCCCTAACGCCTAACGACCGGATGACCGTCGCTCGATTTTCCGTGCACCGGCGCTTCTGTTTTGGCCATGGTTGAATCCCAGACGCGCATCACGCGACCCCAGCGCTGGGACGTCCCCTTTAGCGCCTCGATGACCGAGACCGACGTCGACCGGTTGCTCACGGTCGTTCCCTTTGCCAGCATCGACGCGGCCCGGTTCCCGGCCACCATTTCCTTGCGCGGGATTCTGCTCAACGATGCGCGCCTGCGGCGCTTCGAAGGCGGAGATATCATTGTGCGCGAAGGGGATTACGGCAGCTCGGCCTTCTTCATTATGAGTGGCGGAGTGCGGGTCGTCCTCGATTCCTTGCCCGCAGCCGTTCTCGGTCGCCGCCCGCCGCAGAAAAAAAGTTTCATCGCCTCGCTCGCCCAGCTCTGGTCGCGTCCGGCCTATCCCGAAGTGCGGGATTATGCCAGGGCTCGGGCGACCGCGAACGTGGAAGCCGCGGGCGTGAGCGCGCGCCAGGACGCCGGTGAGGAGGTGCGGATCTTTCTTCAGGACGTGCCCCGGGTGCTGGAAAAAAACCGCACCGCCGCGCTCGGTCCCGGCGAATTATTCGGCGAGATCGCCTCCATGGCGCGCACCCCGCGCACCGCCACGGTCATCGCGGAAGGTCCGGCGGAACTCCTCGAGCTGCGCTGGCAGGGACTGCGCGAGATGCGTCGCTACGCGCCGGAATGGAAAAAGCATGTTGACCGTTTATACCGCGAACGCAGCCTCGCCACGCACCTCCGGGAAACGCCGCTCTTGAAGGATGTTTCGGATGAAGTCTTGCACGAGATCGCGGACCACACCCTCTTCGAGAGCTACGGTGATTTCGATTGGAATACGGCCTACCGCACCATGCGCGAAAGCACCGCCCAGGAGCGTCTCGCGAAAGAACCGATCATCGCGCGCGAAGGCGATTATCCTAACGGATTGATTCTCATCCGCAGCGGCTTCGCTCGTCTCAGTCGCAAATATAATCACGGGGAACGGACGATCAGTTATCTCGGCAAAGGCGATGTCTTTGGTCTCTCCGCCCTGGTTCGCGACCCGCAATCGGGCGAGTCGCCTGGGCTTCAGTTTTCTCTGCGCGCGATCGGATACGTCGATGCGCTTGTCATCCCGACACCGATCTTTGATGAAATGATCGCGCCACAACTGAGCGAAGAGCAGATTCTGAACGCGCGCGCCCGCGTGCAGCGCGAACGCAAGGTCGATCTGGGAGAGGATGCGGAAGCGACTTTCGGGCCGGAGATGATCGAGTTTCTCGTCGAGGAGCGCTACGTCAACGGCACGGCCACGATGTTGATCGATCTCGACCGCTGCACGCGTTGCGATGATTGCGTGCGGGCCTGCGCGGCGAGCCACGACAACAATCCGAAATTTATCCGGCACGGCCAGGTGCAAAACGGCATCATGGTCGCTCACGCTTGCATGCATTGTGTCGATCCGGTTTGCATGATCGGGTGCCCGACGGGCGCGATTCATCGCGAATCGATCGAGGGCCAGGTGGTGATCAACGATCTGACCTGCGTCGGCTGCGCGACCTGCGCGAATAGCTGTCCCTACGACAACATCCAGATGGTCGAGATTCGCGATCGGCAGGGAAGATTTATTCTCGACGAGGCCAGCCAGACGCCGATTTTTAAAGCGAGCAAATGCGATCTGTGCGTCGATCAACTGGCCGGCCCGGCCTGTGTCCGCGCCTGCCCGCATGATGCCCTCATTCGCGCGGACATGCGCGAGACCGATCAACTGGCGAGGTGGTTCAATCGGTGAGCCCGCTTCTCGTTAGGCGGCTGGGCTTCACCGCCGGCTTGTTGATCTTGTCGGCCGCGACCTTCTTCGCCTGGCATGTTTTGCGCGCCGCGCTCCGCCCGGATGCGATCTACACCGGCTTGCTCCTGCTCTCTCTGGTCCTCGCGCTCGCTCTTTTCAATGTGCGCAAGAAGCTGCCCTTCCTCCCGCTCATCAAGGCGGCGACCTGGCTGCAAATCCATATTTATGCGGGCTGGTTTTGTCTGTTTGTTTTCCTCCTTCATATCCGTTTTCAAATTCCGGGCGGCGCCTTCGAGAGCACGCTCGCCGGCGTCTTTTGCGTAGTCGTGCTGAGCGGTTTTTTCGGCCTTTTCATCAGCCGCGATCTGCCCCCGCGAATGGCGCGCTCGGGCGAGCCGTTGCTCTATGAGCGCATTCCGGCCTACCGTCTGCGCATTCAAGCGGAGGTGGAAAACCTGGTCCGCCG
>JBDTCM010000156.1:0-4055 GCA_039923575.1 Chthoniobacterales bacterium | reverse complement strand
CGAACGCCCAGCACGTTCCTTTGAGCGAAGCGGTGGCGAAGACTTTCGACGGCGGGCATCCCTGCGGTCTCTGCCACGCTCTGGCGGAGGGGAAGAAATCGGAAAAGAAATCCGAAATCCTGCCGACGATCGCGAAAGTGGATCTGATTTGTACCCGGCAGACGCTTGCCTGCCTGCCGCCGTGGGTCCGTTACGACCATGCGCCTTGGAAGGGCGCGATTCCGGAGCGCGCCCACGCTCCCCCGGCGCCGCCGCCGCGCCTCCTTCCTGGTTGATTCGTTAGGCTGAACTGCCGGATCAAGGAGGAATTCAGCGAAACCGAGATCGAAGGGGCACCGGTCAGCGGCATTCACGGGCACGACCTGACTTTAGGCACGGGCTCCTACGACGGAATTTTCGGGGGACAAATTGCGCTGCGTTATCGGCGGATTTTCTTCGAACAGAACCTTCAGTTCACTCTGCGCGGCGATGGCTTGCATCAGTATCATTTCGCGAACGATCTCTCCTGGAGCGGCGGCCCGGGGTACTATTTGCTGCGCAAACCGGGAGCGAGCGTCGGCCTGCAAGCGGTCATCTCCGGCGAACACAAGGGTGTCGATCGCTTCCGCGGCCAGGCCGCGGAGGACACCGGGATCACGTCGGTCTTTGCCGGCCCGCGGGTGATCGTGTCGTTAGGCAGGATCAGCGCCGAGATCGCGGCGGAGCTACCGCTCACGATTAACAATACCGCTTTGCAGGTGGTGCCCGACTACCGGCTCAGCGGTGCGATCGCGACTCACTTTTGAGCTCGCTGTTGGGCTGCGCCATGACCGCTCATGGGCCGTCTTCATTCTCTTGTCAGCCGGCGTCAATGCGGCATGATGCGCCATCCGTTGATGTCGACTGATCGTTCCAATGCAGCTGCTCCGTCGCCGGGCTCCGCTTCAACCGCGCCGCCCGAGCGTGCCGATGAGGTCATGCTCGAAGGGCCGCATTCGCGGCTCGATGAATTTTTCACTCTCTTCCGCGTCATGGCTGATTTCCTGCGCGGTTTTCGCGTCCTCCATTTTGTCGGCCCTTGCGTGACGGTCTTCGGCTCGGCGCGGCTGAAGGAGGGGAGTCCTGACTATGAACTGGCGCGAGCCATGGGCGGGGGGATCGCGCAACTCGGTTTCACCGTCATGACCGGCGGCGGTCCCGGGATCATGGAAGCCGCCAACCGTGGCGCGAAGGAAGTCGGCGGGCGTTCCGTCGGCTGCAACATCAAACTGCCCTTCGAGCAGGCGCCTAACAAGTATCTCGATCGTTGCGTCACCCTCGATTATTTCTTTGTCCGCAAAACGCTGCTCTTGAAATACTCTTACGCTTTTGTCGTCATGCCCGGCGGCGCGGGCACGCTCGACGAATTATTCGAGGCCTTCACGCTCATCCAGACGGGCAAGATCAAGGATTTTCCGATCGTCGTGATGGGCGTCGATTACTGGCGTGAGCTGACCGAGTTGCTCACGAAAATGGCGCGCCTCGGGACGATCAGCCCGGCTGATCTGGATCTTGTCTTAGTGACGGACTCGGTGGCGGAAGCGCTTGACCACATTCGCGTCCGCACGATCGAGCCCTTTGGTCTGCGCCGGATCGTGAAGCGCCATTTTCCGTGGCTGGGCGAGCGCGCGCTCCAGGCCACTTCGCCATGAAGCGGCCCGGTCCGGGGTGGAATGCAGACGCTCTGGCCGATCTGCCGCGCAGTCGTCGCTACCTTGTCGCGGTCTCGGGAGGACGCGATTCGGTGGCGCTGTTGCACTGGTTGCTCGCGCAGGATTATCGAAAGTTAATCGTCTGTCATTTCGAGCACGGATTGCGCGGGCGGGCGGGAAAAAGTGACGCCTGCTTCGTCGAGCGTCTTGCCCAAAAACAGAAACTCACATTCGAACTCGGTTCCGCCGATATCGCTGTGCTCGCCAAACAAAGAAAGCAATCGATCGAGACCACTGCGCGCCGGGAGCGTCTCGCTTTTTTCGCTCGGATCGCAAAACGCCGCCGTTGCCAGACGATCTTTTTGGGACATCACGCGGACGATCAAGTCGAGACTTTTTTGCTCAATTTGTTTCGCGGCGCCGCCGGGCGGGGACTGGGCGCGATGCGCGCGCGCTCGGTGCATGGTTCGCTCACCTTGTTGCGTCCGCTCCTTGGCGTCTGGCGTTCCGAGATCGATACCTACGTCGCGCAACACCGACTGAAATTTCGTGAGGACGCAACCAACCAGGAACTGACCGCGCGGCGCAATCAGATGCGGCACAGGATCATTCCCTGGCTGGAGAAGCAGCTCGGGCGCAACATTCGGGCGACGATCTGGCGCGCCGCCACTGTCCTGAGAGAAGAGGAAGACTTCCTGGAAACGCTGACGCCGATTGGCCTCACGAAAAGTAAGGAACTGAACGTGGCGCAACTTCGCCCGCTCCCGCCAGCCTTGCAGCGCCGCACCATCCGGCGATGGCTGACGCAACGGGGCGTGCCCGATCTTGGCTTTCCCGTGGTTGAGGAAGTCCGAGGACTGCTGGCGGGCGGGGCGCCGGCCCGGATCAATCTCCCTCGCGGCGCGCATGTCAGGCGTCGGGCCGGGAAAATTTTCCTCGAGTGAATACAGCGGCGACACGATCGAAAAATTTGGCTCTTGGCAAAGCCGCGCACGAGTGACGAAGGTAGCTGATGAAACCCGGCATTTTTCTTCGCGCGATTCTGATGGCGAGCTTCCTCGCTCTACCGTCGTTCACGCGGGCCGAGGATGGGATTCAAACCTTTCTCGAGAAAACACTGGCAGCCGTTCGCGAGAAGGATCATCTCCCCGCGGTCGCCGCGCTGGTTCAGATTGATGGCAAGATCGAGGGCGAGGCGGCGCTCGGCTTCCGCGCGCTGGGTCACCCCGAGAAGGTGACGACGAACGATCGTGGCACATCGGTTCCGATACCAAGGCCTTCACGAGCACACTCATCGCGCGCCTCGTCGACCAAGGAGTGATGCATTTTGATGACACCCTCGCGGCTTCTTTCCCCGCTTTCGCGAAAGCCATCGACCCCGCGTATCGCGATGTGACCGTGACGCAGCTCTTGAGTCACACCGCGGGTCTGCCACCGCTGAGCGATGACAAGGAGCTGCCGCCGTTCCTGGCTGTGATCAAATCAGCGAATGGAGTGAAGGCGCAGCGTGAGGCGATCGCGCGCAAATATTTGACGATGCCGCCAGCTTCCAAAGCGGGCGAGTTCGTCTATTCCAATCTCGGTTTCATCATCGCGGGTGCGATCGCTGAGGCGCATACCGGCAAGGCGTGGGAAGAACTCATCCGCGAGCAGATCTTCGTGCCGCTCGGGATCAAGAACGCCGGCTTCGGCGCGCCCGGCAGCCCGGGGAAAGTCGACCAACCCTGGGGACACAAAGAAGAAGCGGGCAAACTCGTGCCGCTCGATCCCGCTAGCGAGGACGCCGATAATCCGCCGGCGCTTGGCCCTGCTGGCACGATCCATATCGCACTCAAGGATTGGCTTCTCTTTGCCCAGGATCAGCTCGCTGGCGAGCACGGCCGCGGCAAGCTTCTGAAACCGGAGACATACCGCAAACTGCACACGCCGGTGACGGGGAATTACGCGCTCGGCTGGGGCGTTTTGCTCGGCCCGGATGGTGTGCCTGAGCTCCTGACGCATACCGGGAGCAACGGTTTCTGGGTCGCCGACATTCGCATCATGCCCAAGCACGACATGATCTTCCTCGTGGTCACGAACGCCGGGAACGACGCTGCCAACCAGGCAATGAAAGACATCGGCAAACCTTTGAAAGAACGCCTCAAGCCGTTGGAATGAAGTCGCGAATCATACTAGAAGTCAGGCAATGAATTGTCCGTCTCTTCTTCCTCGTCTCCTCGCCTGATTCCTATTTTTTACCATGAGCTCCGCCGTCCGCGTTCGTTTTGCCCCTTCACCCACTGGTTACCTGCACATCGGCGGCGCGCGCACTGCGCTTTTCAACTGGCTCTACGCCCATCACACGGGCGGGACGCTGGTCTTGCGAATTGAAGATACCGACCAGGC
>JBDTCM010000155.1:0-6676 GCA_039923575.1 Chthoniobacterales bacterium | reverse complement strand
AGAGTCGCGGTCATGCTGATGTTGGTGTTAAGCAGACGAGCGATGGGGCACTTGGTCTTCGCGCAGAGCGCCGCCTCCATAAAAGCCGACTGCGAGACGCCGGGGACCGTGGCGTGCACATCGAGTTGAATCCGGGTGACGGTCCAGCCGGCGGCCAGGTCTTCGAGGGTCGCGGTCGCGGCCGTTTCGATGCGCGAAGGAGGAAAGCCAGAGAGGCCGAGCTCGTTGGAAAGAGTCATCGAAAAACAGCCGCCGAGGGACGCGGCGATCAATTCATCGGGGTTGGTGCCCAGGCCTTCGGCAAAGCGCGTGCCAAAGGAGTACTGCGTGTCGGCGAGGACGCCACTTTCAGTCCGCATCGTGCCCGTGCCTTGACGCAGGCTGCCATTCCACACGACTGATGCTTTACGATCCATAAAATGAACGCCCCAACTCACTCGAGTTACCCTGGGCGCTCCGTTGTTTAAGGCCCGCGCCCGAATTCGCTAATACCTTCTGTCATTGACGCTGATACCCTCCGGCTATAGATTGGCCGAATGATCTTTGCGGCGTAACTTCGAGCCCGTGGAACTCCGCCATTTACGTTATTTCGTTGCTGTCGCGGATGCTCTGAGCTTCACCAAAGGCGCGCAAAAGCTGCATCTCTCGCAGCCCTCCCTCACGCGTCAGATCAAGGATTTGGAGGAAGAACTCGGCGTGCGCCTGCTCGATCGCTCGAAGCAGGGGGTAAATTTGACGCGACAAGGAGCGACTTTCCTGATCGATGCGAAACGCCTTCTCGCCCTCGGCCAGGAGATCGTGAAATCAGTCCAACGGACAGATGACCGGCCGCCGTCTCCACTGAACCTCGGTTATGTCGCGGACCTCTTTTACGACCTTCTCCCGGTCACTTTGAAGGCGTTTCAGCGGTCTTTCCCGACCGTCCCGATCAATCTTTTCGACATGAGTTGTGGCGATCAATTTCGCGCTTTGGAGGAGGGGAAAATCGACCTTGGTTTCGCCGGTTTGCGCGAGCCAATCGGAGAGCGCGGGTTGCAGTTTCTGCCCATTGCCGCCTACGACACCGTCGCCGCCTTGGCGAAAAATCATCCGCTGGCGAAGGAAACCGCGATCGATCTCAAGAAGCTTAAATCGATCTTCTTTATCGGCATGTCGGAGGCCAGTTATCCGGGCTATCGCGACTGGCTGACGGAAACGTGCCGCAAAGAGGGCTTCGCGCCGAAAGTTCTCCAGGATGTGGAAATCGAGCGCGCTCTTATCCAAGCCGTTGCGGCCGGCCTGGGCGTTGCGCTCTTGCCCGAGCAAGTGAAAAGGCTGCCGCACGAAAGCGTGGTCTTTCGCGAACTGCGGCCAGCGGTAAAGACCGAATCCTGCATCGCGTGGAAGGCCGATAATCCCTCCGCTGCTCTCCGCGCTTACATCAAAATCGTTGGCGACCGCGACATTCGGATGCGCTGAAGGAAGGCTAGCGCGGGGATCGAGCCCGACGAGGTTCCCCCGTTCAGCAATCGCGGGAACGATTCTGAGCCTTTACGCACACTCTTTTCATTGTTATAGGCGCAGGTTATGCGCGCTCGGCCGATTAGGTATTAGCCAACCTGTGTTGCTGCCTTATCGTTGCCGAACTACGATGAAGAGCGAAGCGGGGGCGCTTCAAAAGTGAGGGGATTTTATGAGCTTACGCAGCGTTCAGGAACTTTATGGAGAGAAACTCGGGGCCTCCGACGGTGAGATTGGTCACGTCAAGGATTTCTACTTCGACGACAAGAGTTGGACCTTGCGCTATCTCGTCGCCGACACCGGCGGATGGCTCGCGGGGCGTCGGGTGCTGATTTCTCCGCAAGCCTTAAGCCATCGTGAGCCCACGGAGAAAGTCATTCTCGTCAATCTGACTCGGAAACAAATCGAGGAGAGCCCGGCGATTTACGAGCACGAACCGGTAACGCGTCAGCAGGAGGAGGAATATCACCGGCACTACGGTTATCCCTATTACGCCCAGTCCTGGCCGTTGTGGGGGTTGGTCGATTATCCGATCTCCCCCCCGCTGCCGGAGTTGACCGCGGCCGAGAAAAGTAAGCTGGATTCTCACCTGCGCAGCATCCGCGCGATGGTCGGCTACACTGTTGAAGCGAGCGATGGAGCGGTCGGTGAAGTGCATGATCTGTTGATCGACGGCGCGACGTGGGTGATTGGCGAATTGGTGATCAAATGCGGCCACTGGCATGCGGGCAAAACGATCATCATCCCCACCGGCAAAGTGTCCCGGATCAGCTATGCAGACGGCGCCATTTACCTCGACGCGACGAAGAGCGCGGTGATGGAAGCATCGAAAGCGACATCGAGCGTTTCGGCTGATTTGTGAAACGCCTCGCGGCGGGGAGACCGTCGGAAGCCGCCGATTTAATTCGGAGCGAACTCTTCGGCCTCGAGCGGCTGAAGAAGCATGCTGAAAGCTGGCCGAAGCTCAGCCGATCACCGCGAATCCGAGGGCCGGGCGTCGTCTGGATCGCATGGTCAGAATCAAGACCCCGTCAGCCCGAGGCTGAGGTAAATGAGATAGTCGCCAATGCTCAGCACCGCTTTTTGGAAGTGAGGGACCGATTTGGCGGTCGAGACGAGCCTGGCGGTTTTGCCATAGCAGGTGTGGGCACCAGCGGCCGTGACCACCGCGACCATCTAGAGCGATTGCCAAAAGAAGCTTCCGGATAACTTTCGCATCGCTCCGAGAGGAAGCGTTGTAGCGTGCGCTGTCCTCAGCGCATCTCGTGCGAGCCGGCCGCATCTTCTCATCCGCTGAGGACAGCGGACGCTACAACTTGCCGGCAGAGCCGGAAGTCATTTCTGGCAGTCGCTCTAGCCCTGCTTGGCGACGGAGCTGGAGTAGGCGGTGTCGCCGACTTTTTTGTCCACCGGAAGCGACTCAGCCGTCAGCGCCGATTGGTCCGCGCTCAGATAATCGCCTTCGCTCAACTGCACATCGGCGGGAATGATGTCCGATCCGCGAACCGAAATTGCGGGAGGCACCTCGCCGCTTCTGGATGCTCCTTCCGTAGGCCGGTGATCCGGAGCGGCTTTATCATCGGGGCCCTTTTCGCGGCTGGGCACGGCCGGCCATGGCCCGCGAGTGGTGCAACTCTGTCGGCAGCGGCCAGTGATGTCCGGTTTCGAGCAATTCCTGCGCGCCCACGGGGCCCCAGCTGCCGGCGGTGTAATTGGGAAAATCGCTCGGAGGCGTGGCCGACCAGACCTCCAAGACTGGCCCGAGCAATTGCCATGCGGCCTCGATCTGGTCTTCGCGCATGAACAAGGTGGCGTCGCTTTTCATCACATCCCAGAGCAACGTTTCGTAGGCATCGGGCGACGGTGCGGCAAAGCTCTCGTGATAATTGAACTGCATGTCGACCGGGCGCAGTTGGATCTCCGGACCCGGATATTTCGCCTGAAAGCCCAGGACTATCCCTTCATCGGGTTGGATCGACATGACCAGCCGGGAAGGCTGCCAGCCGAGGGTCGCGTCGGGCGGGAAGGCCTGGTGCGGCACGGCGCGAAATTGAATCGCGATCTCCGACACCTGGCAGGGCAGACGTTTGCCCGTGCGCAGATAAAAGGGCACGCCTTGCCAGCGCCAGTTGTCGATCAAAAGCTTGAGCGCCGCGAATGTTTCCGTGCCGGAGTCGGGCGCGACGCCGGGTTCCTCGCGATAGCCGGCAGTTTTTTTCCCGCCGACACGGCCCGGGCCGTACTGTCCGCGCACGGCAAAGAGCCGGACCTCGTCGGGGTGAATCGGGCGGACGGCGTGCAGCACATCCACCTTCTTGTTGCGAATCTCGTCGGCCTCGAAGGAGACCATCGGCTCCATCGCCACGAGGCAGAGCAGTTGCATGAGGTGGTTCTGCACCATGTCGCGCAACGCGCCCGCGTGATCGTAATAGCCGCCGCGATGTTCCACGCCGACCGTTTCGGCAACAGTGATCGTGACCGATTCGACATAGCGTCGGTTCCAGATCGGCTCGAAGAGCGGATTGGCGAAGCGGAAGGCCAGGATGTTTTGCACCGTCTCCTTCCCGAGGTAATGATCGATCCGGAAGATTTGGGACTCCTGGAAACTGGCTCCGAGCACCGCGTTGAGCGCGAGCGCCGATTTCAAATCGTAGCCGATTGGTTTCTCGACCACGATCCGCGCGCGTTCCCGATCCCGCGCCAGTCCGGCCTGGCCGAGGTATTTCGGAATTTCCCCAAACATGGTGGGCGGCGTCGCCATGTAAAAGATGCGGTGCGCTTTCGCGCCCCATTCTTTTTCCAATCGGTTGCAGGATGCGCCCAGCGCTCGATAGGTGGCCGGCTTTTTGAAATCGCCCTGTTGGTAGTGGATGTGTTGGGCAAACTCATTCCAGGCCGCGGCCTTCGGTTTGCCGAAGCGCGAGAACTGATTGACCCCATCGTGCAGATGCTGCCTCAGTCGCTGGTCGCTGAATTTGACGCGGTCCACCGCGATGATCGCAAATTGCGCCGGGAGCCCGCGATCCTGGGCGAGATCAAAGAGCGCGGGGATTAATTTCCGCCACGTCAAATCGCCGCCGCCGCCGAAAATGGCGAACACGGTTGGTTGGAGTTGTTCGTTAGGCTTCATCGCGGTGGCCGAGATATTTCTATTTCGCCTTCTTTTCCAAATGCCCGCCAAAACCAAAGCGCATCGCGGAGAGCAGCTTGTCCTGAAAGTCCGCGTCGCCCCTTGAACTGAAGCGCTCGTAAAGCGCGGTGGTCAGCACCGGCACGGGCACGCCTTCATCGATGGCGGCCTTGATCGTCCATCGGCCTTCGCCGGAATCGGAAACCTGGCCGGCGAATTGCGCGAGCTTTTGGTCTTTGGTCAGGGCATCCGCGGTCAGATCGAGCAACCAGGACGCGATCACGCTGCCGCGCCGCCAGACTTCCGCGACGTCTGCGAGATTGAGATCGAATTGATAATGTTCGGGATCGCGCAGCGGTGTGGTTTCGGCATCGACCTCCCCTTGGGTCCGGCCAATGTTGGCTTTGTGCAAGACGGCCAAGCCTTCGGCATAGGCGGCCATGATTCCGTATTCGATGCCGTTGTGCACCATCTTCACGAAATGGCCGGCGCCATTCGGACCGCAATGCAGATAACCCCGTTCGCAGGTGCCGCCCAGTTTCGCCCGCCCCGGCGTGCGTGGAATTTCGCCCACCCCTGGCGCGAGGGTGGCGAATATCGGATCGAGGTGCTGAACCACTTTTTTCTCGCCACCAATCATCATGCAGAAGCCACGTTCCAAACCCCAGACCCCGCCGCTTGTGCCCACATCCACGTAGTGAATTCCCTTCTTCGCCAGTTCCGTCGCGCGCCGGATATCGTCGACGTAATAGGAATTCCCACCGTCGATCACGATGTCACCGCGTTCGAGTAAAGGCACGAGATCGGCGATGGCCTGATCCACTGCGGCCGCCGGCACCATCAGCCAAACCGCGCGCGGCTTGGAGAGTTTCTTCACGAGGTCGGCGAGAGAGTTGGCGCCGACGGCTTTTTCTTTGGCTAACATTTTCACCGCCTGCGGTGCGCGGTCGTAAACGGCGCAGCGGTGTCCGTCTTTCATGAGACGGCGGACAAGGTTGGCGCCCATGCGGCCTAGTCCCACCATCCCGAGTTGCATGGTTAATTTCTTTTTCATGATACGATCTTTCGTTGTTGTTAGGGGGATGGTTTTTTAGGCTTTGCGATGAGCAGTTCGGCTAACTTTTTAACGTCGGTGGTGGGAAGCTGACAGACATAGTTTTCACAGACGTAAGCGGTCGCCTGCTGGTCGATCGGGCCGACCGCCTTCATGAAGTCCACTTGGGCGGAGAAGAATTTCTGGCCCGCGCCGCCATCGGCCAGAATGAGCACTTTGTTCGGAATGAAATGGAGATTCACTTCGCGCAACATGGCCTCGGTATCGGCCGCGTCCGGTTTTCCGGCGATCACAATTTGTTTCGGTTTCGCGCGCGACCAATCCAGCGCCACGAGCATTTGCGGGAGCGCGGCTGGCGCTTGATTGAGTTGCGCATCGAAGGCGTGCATCGTTTTGCCAGCTTGCTCGCGCCAGGCCGATTTGTCGAGCAGCACGGCCAGTCGGAGGAGGTTCAGCGCGGCCACGGAGTTAGGCGACGGTTCCGCGCCATCGTAATCTTCCTTCATCCGCAGAAGCACGTTCTTATCCTGACCGCTGGTGCTGAAGTAACCGCCGTTTTTCTCATCCCAGAATAAGGCGTTCTGCTGCTCCTGAAGTTTTACTGCCCATTCCATCCGACTAACGTCGAAGCCAGCGGCATAGAGGTCAAGCAGGCCTTGCGTGAGGAAGGCGTAGTCGCTCGCAAAACCATGCACATCGCTCGCGCCCTCGCGGTAACTGCGCAGCAGCGTGTTGCTCTCCGCGTCGTAAAGTTTCTCCCGCACAAACCGGGCGGAGTTATTCGCGGCCTCAAGATACGCGGGATCACCCAGCACCTGATAGCCGCGCGCGAACGCGGAGATCATGAGCCCATTCCAGGCGGTGACGATCTTGTCGTCCACGCGCGGGCGCGGGCGTTTGGCGCGGACCGCGAGCAATAACTTGCGACTCTCGGCCAGAAGCTGCTGCGCTTTTTCATCGCTCAGCTTGAATTGTTTCGCGGTCTCGGAAAC
>JBDTCM010000154.1:0-18477 GCA_039923575.1 Chthoniobacterales bacterium | reverse complement strand
CTTGTCGTTAGTCGTGGCGAGGACCGACGGCATTTCGCTTTCCTCGCCGAGGGCAAAAGAGATCCGGGCTGTTGTCGCGATGTAAACGATGCCGGCACCGGCGGGCGAAATCACCGCATCGATGATGAGTGCCTTGGCCAGCCAGCCGGCCCCGAGCGCGAGCGCGAGGGTGTACCAGGCTCCGTAATCGGAGGGATCGGTGCCGAGTGGCTTGGACCAACCCTTGAGAATGTGCGCCGGCTCGAGCGCGCCGATCATGACCACCTGGAGCAGCGTATAGAGCACTGCCCCGACCGCCATCGCGACGAGGATCGCGCGGGACAGATCGCGTTTCGGATTGCGCGCTTCCCCGGCAAGCTGGACCGCTTGCTCGAATCCTTGCATCGAGAAAATCACTCCACCGGTAAGAGCCGCGAAGACACCGTGGAAGCCGAAAGGAAGAAAGCCTCCGCCGGCGTGGAAGTTGGTGTGGTTAAATTGGAGCGACGCAACCACTCCCACCGCCAGCACTGGCACGGCCGTCTTCCAAATGACGACGAGCGTATTGCTATCCGAAAGAAATTTGGCGCCACCCAGATTCATGGCCGTGAACACGACCATTAAAATGACAGCTACGACCAGGCCATGTCCGTTGAGCAGGCCCGCCTGCGCGCCGGCCTTGTAGATCATATTAAAATGTTGGTTGACCCAGCCGACGCTGTTCACATAAGTGATGGCCGCGAGCACTTCGATTGGCGCGATGAACACGGCTTGCAGCCAGGCCGCCCATCCTGAGGTGAACCCGACCATCGCGCCGTGCGAGTAATAGGGAAACCGCGCCGAACCGCCGGCGACCGGGTAAGTCGCGCCTAGCTCCGCATAAGTCAGCGCGAGTAACGCGAGCATGCCACCCCCGAGGATCCACGAGAGGATCGAGGCGGGCCCCGCTTGCTCGGCGGCGTTGAGCGCGCCGAGGAGCCAGCCCGACCCGATGATTGAGCCCAGGGAGACGAACATCAAACCGAAGAAGCCGACCGATCGTTTTAACCGACCCGCGACCGGTGCCCCGGCCTCTGAGTTTGTCATGTCGCCGAAACTAGGAGGGCTGATCAGCGCTGGCGAGTGAAAGAGTGCCCTGGGAAGCTAACTTTTCTAACATCCGTTTGTCATCAAACGGTGAGAAGTGACGTGCTGGCGGCGGAAGGATGAGGAGTTCGCGGCTCAACGTGACAAAGCCGTTGCCGTCACTTATCCTTCGAAGGTGAGCAGCGTCACTGAGATTATCGAGGCCGTGAAACGGTTGGACGAGCGGGCAAAAGGCGAGTTTCTGGAAAAGCTGGCGGAGATTGATTTCGAGGACGCCTGGGATCGTCAAATCGAAGCCGACGCCAAAGCCGGGCGGCTCGATCCGCTTTGGAAAGAAGCGTTGGTGGACGTCAAGGCTGGCCGGGTAAAACCGCTCGATGAAGTCTTCGGCGACTCCTAGTTTCTGGAAATCGTACGCCGCGCTACCGCGTGAATTATCCTGCATCACCCGGCGCGACGCGGCGCGATTGATTGGTGGCGCGGCCGCGGCGACGCTGGTTCCCTGGTCGATGACTGCCGCGGAAAATGATAGCGCAACAATCCTGCGGCGTGCCATTCCTTCGACGGGCGAGAAAATTCCTGCGATCGGACTCGGCACCTGGCAGGTCTTTGATGTCGGCGATTCGCCTAACGAGCGCGCGCCGCTCAAGGATGTGCTGACCCGTTTTGTGCAGCTCGGCGGGAAGGTAATCGACAGCTCGCCGATGTATGGCCGCGCTGAAGGTGTGATCGGCGATCTGACGAACGAGCTGCATCTGCGAGATAAACTTTTCCTCGCCACCAAAGTCTGGACAAGCGGGAAGCAGACCGGGATTGATTCGATGGAGCGATCATTCGCGCGCCTGCAGGCGAAGCAGCTCGATCTCATGCAGGTGCACAACCTGGTCGATGTCGAGACGCAGCTCGCCACGATGCGCGCCTGGAAAGGGGAGGGGCGCATCCGCTATCTCGGGATCACCCATTACGTCGATTCGGCGTTTCCGGAAGTGGAGAAAATTCTGCGGCGCGAGAAGCTCGACTTTCTTCAGATCAATTACTCGATCATCGATCGAAAAGCGGACGAGCGAATTTTGCCGTTGGCGGACGAGCGCGGGGTCGCGGTGCTGATCAACCGGCCTTTCGCGAGGGGCGATCTTTTCTCGCGGGTGCGAAGCAAGCCCCTCCCGGATTGGGCGGCAGAGTTCGATTGCAAATCGTGGGCGCAATTTCTTCTCAAGTGGATTCTGGGCAACGAGTGCGTCACGTGCGCAATTCCCGCGACCGGGAATGTCAAACATCTCGAAGACAATATGGCCGCGGGAATTGGCCGGATGCCGGATGAAAAGATGCGGCAGCGAATGGTGGACGCGGTGGCCAACTTGTAAGTCGCGCCCCTATAGCCACACCCGCAGTTTCGGCCAGAGCTGCTGCAGGGTTCCCTTTAAATCGCGGCAGATGTAAATGTGCTGGCGCTGTTCCCACGGCATCGCCCAGGGGCTGCTCTCGACCAGGCCCCGATCTTCGACGCTGCGAAATTGCTCGCGCTCGTCCGTCGCCTGGTCATCGAGGACGATCATGATCTGGCCGGTGTAATGGCCCGGGCCCCAGTAATAATAATTCTGGTGCCCGGAGAGCGCGGGCGGCAATCCGTACTTCGGTCCGAAAAAGTCGATCGCGCCGGCCTCGCCGTAATTCTGACAAAAAATCGCGGCGCGCTTCTGCTCTTCGGGCGAGAGGCTCGCGTAAACGCGCGCGACCGAGCGGACCATTTCTTCCCAGCCGAATTGATCCGCGTAGAGCTGCGGCAAGGCGGCGGTGAACGAGGTCTCGGTCTTTGGCACTTCGAAGTGAAGCGCGCGTATGTAGGCGAGCAGTTTTTCCGGCGACATGATCGGAAGCACGACCGGCGCGAGAAGCAGCGTCGAAACCATCATCGCGAGGGCGATGGCGGGCTTTAGCCAGCGGAAACGCATCGCGAGCAGGCCTTCCGCGGCGACGCCACCGGCCGCGAACAACATCGGGTAGGCCGGCGCGAGATAATAGTTTTTGCCGTGCATGACGATGAACTCGGTGAGCGCGATCAGGTAAGTGAATCCGATGACGCGGTAGCGCCGGCCTCCGCGCGAAACCAGCAGCCAGATCAACCCGCCGAGCCAGACCGGCGCTGTTCCAGGGTTCATCAGGCCAAACTGCTGAGCAAAATATTGGAGCGGCGTGAGAACAACGTTCTTGTTGCTTTGGGCAATCCCGTGGAGCAACACCCAAGTGGGCCAGCCGCGTTGGATTTGCCAAACCACATTGGGCAGCGCGATCGCGAACGCGATGAGGCCGGCGAGCCAGATCCATCGTTGTCCGAAGTGACGACGCTCCGGGGTGAAGAGGAGCGCGACCACAATCGCCGCGGCGAAAAACGCCATCGAATGCTTGTTTTGCAGGCCGAGGCCAACCACGACTCCGAACCAGAGCCAGGTGCGCGGAGGCGCGCCGTTGATGATGCGGACGAGCAAATAGATCGCGCCGGTCCAGAAAAGCGATTCGTAAGCTTGCGGCGAATAAAAATTGCCGACAGCGAGGAAGAACAAACTCGCGAGGGCGCCCATGCAACCTAGTACCACCGCCCAAATACGACCACCCAGCTCACGCGCGAGCAGGCCGGTCAACGCGACCAGGCACGCGCTCGCTACCGCGGGCAGGAGGCGGACGGCGAAGAGCGAACTGCCGAACAAAATCATCTCGATGCGGAGCAGGAAAGGGCTCAGTGACGGCAGATCGACGTAGCCAAAATCGAGATGGCGCGCGCAGGCGATAAAATAGAGTTCGTCGCGAAAATAGCCGTAACGCTGATTGGTCAGCAGATGAACGAGCAAGGTGACGAAGGCGAAGCCGAGAATGATTCTGTTCGTTGATGCGCGTGAGTCGGCGCCCGGGTTCATGCGGTCGTCTATCTCGTTACGGGTTCGGACGAAAGAATTTTCTTCGAACGACTCTCGCACCGCGACCGGCAAAAACACTGGCGATCATTCCCCGATTCGCGGCTCGCAAATTAGCGGAGACGAATCGAAGCTCGGTTTATGCAAGGCGGAGGAGTGCGCATCGCGATGTGGTCGGGGCCGCGCAATATCTCGACCGCGATGATGCGGGCGTGGGGGAATCGCGCTGATACCGTCGTGGTCGATGAGCCGCTTTACGCGTTTTATCTCAAAGCGACCGGGAAGGAGCATCCGGTGGCGGAGGAAGTGATTGCGAACGGGGAGACTGATTGGCGCAAGGTGGTGGCGAGCCTAACGAGTAAGGATGTTTTTGGGGCGGGGAAATCGGGGCACAAAGGCCCCTCCCACATTTTTTATCAGAAACAGATGACGCATCACTTGTTGCCGGAGATGGGGCGCGAGTGGCTCGGCTCCCTGACGAACTGTTTTCTCATTCGTGATCCGGCGGAGGTGATCGCTTCCTACATCAAGAAGAATGACGAGCCGACGCTGGCCGATGTCGGCTTCGTGCAGCAGGCCGAGATTTTCGATTGGGTCTGCGAGCGGTCGGAGGCCGTGCCGCCGGTGATCGACGCGCGGGACGTCCTGCAGGATCCCGAACGAATACTGCGACTGCTTTGCGAAGCGGTTGGAGTAGAGTTCGATCCGACAATGCTTTCGTGGCCACCCGGATTGCGAGAAACGGACGGCGTTTGGGCGAAACATTGGTATGGCGAAGTCGCGCAATCGACCGGCTTCGCCCCTTATCGCGTGACGCGGACGGAAGTGCCTGAGCGCTTGCGCGATGTTGAAGCGCGCTGCCGCGAATGTTATGAGCGGCTCTACCCGCACCGGCTTCGGTGAAAATCAAATGCTCCAGCAATTTAACGAAAACAACCGCGACCTGATGGTCAACATCAATGGCCGCCTCGTCCATCGCGACGAAGCGGGCGTGAGCCCGTTCGACTCCGCGGTGCAGGGAGGTGACGCGGTCTGGGAAGGACTGCGTCTCTACGACGGCCGCATCTTCAAGCTGCGCGAACATCTCGATCGGCTCTATCGCTCCGCTGCCGCCCTCGCCTTCACCGATATCCCGCCTAACGACAAGATAATCGCGGAGATCAAGCGCACTCTCGCGGCCAACCGGATGCGGGACGGCGTGCACATCCGCCTCACCCTGACCCGTGGGGTCAAGATCACTTCCGGGATGGATCCGCGCCTCAACCAGAGCGGCCCGACCCTGATCATCCTCGCTGAACACAAGGCGCCCGTTTACGCGAAGAGCGGCCTGACCCTGATCACGAGCAAGATGCGGCGTCCACCGCCCGAAGTGCTCGACCCGAAAATCCATTCCGCCAATTTGCTCAATTCGATCCTGGCCAAAATCGAGGCGAACGAGGCCGGCGCGGATGACGCGCTCATGCTCGATCTCTCCGGTCACGTCGCGGAGACGAACGCGACGCATCTTTTTATCGTGCGCGGCGGACGGGTTCTCACGAGCAGGGTGATGGCCTGCCCGGAAGGCATTACCCGTGCGACCGTGCTGGAGATTTGCGAGGCGCAGAAAATCCCTTATGGCGAGACCTACCTGACAATCGACGAGGTCTATCGTGCGGACGAAGTCTTCTGCACCGGCACAATGGGTGAGTTGGCCGGGGTGACGAAAGTGGATGGACACGCCATCGGCACGGGTGAGGTGGGTCCGATGACCAAACGGCTGAGCGCGAGCTACACCCAGCGCACTGCTACGGAGGGGGTGCGGGTTGTGCAGGAGAAAAAGGCTCAGTCGAAAACGGCCTCTTTAACGCCCGAAGTGGTTCCGTCAGAGCCCGACGGACCGGCGCAGTCGGCCCATGACCCCCAAGCTGAGTGACCATTACGCCCGACGCACCGCGAGCAAAGGAGTGGTGGTCGCGGATTAAGCTTCCCGCGGCAGTTTTGCTTTGCGAACGTGGCGAGGTGGAAATGCCAAAAGCCAGTGAGGGGCATCGCAAGCTGGAGAAGATTGCCGGTCAATGGGAGGGAGAGGAGACGATGTATCCTTCGCCCTGGGATCCCAAAGGCGGGAAGGCCATTGGCCGCATTCGGAGCCGAGTCGCGTTGAACGGTTTTGCGCTGATCAACGATTACGAACAGGAGCGCGACGGCGCGATTACCTTTACCGGTCACGGAGTTTTTACCTACGACCCGAAGGCGGACGTCTACACCCTCAGTTGGTTCGATTGCATGGGCGCGCCGCCGGAAATCTTCAAAGGCACTTTTGCAGGCGACATTCTCAAGCTGGCCCATGGCGGACCCGGAATGCATGTGCGCCTGACCTATGACCTATCGACGTCAGGAAACCTCTCCATGAGCATGGAGATGTCGCAAGACGGCGAGGATTGGAACAGGCTCTTCGACGGGCGCCTCAAACGCCTTTGATTCTGCGCCTTCCCTTTAGACGAAATACTCCCGCAGTGAACATCGAAATAGCCTGGAAATTTGGGAAATGTGGGGGTCAGGCTAAGAAATATGACAGTTCCAAAGAATCGGTGCGTTGATCTTGCCCGTTTGATCAATCAGACAGTCACGATTCTTAGCCGGACCCCAAAATCCACCCGCGGCCGCGCAAATTACCGCTGAGGACTCTCGCGACCGGACCGCCCCCAAGGACCACACTGCTGACGGACGGTTCCATTGTTAATGAGTCGAGCGCGTTGCTCATCCGTGGGATTTTATCCAGCAAGCGGCCTGAATTCACGCCCCGAATGCGTGTCATTGGCGTCACGCGGGCGGGTTGACTGCACGGTAGCATCTTGCTACCATTGGCCAATGAGTCAACCGGTCAAATTGTCCGATAACCTCGTGCTTGACGCTCGGCTGGTTGCCGAGACGACTGAACGATCAATCGCGGGCCAAATTGAATTTTGGGCCGCGCTGGGGAGAGCACTCGAGCCTTTGTTGCGGATGCCAGAGATTCGCGCGCTGCGCAAATCTGGCGGAGATAAGCCGCTGTCCGCGTGTCTCAAGGAGGTTGATTCTTCCGCCGGCCGGGAGAGAGTCGCCAAATATCTTCGATCGCGTCCGTTCCCGCATTACGAGCAAGAGAACGGGCACCTTGTTCGCATTGAAGAAAATGGCAGCCGCACGCCCGGACGCTTCGTGAGCCGGCAATTTCAGCCGCTTCGCAAACGCGCAAAGAAGTAGATGCCTCCGGTGCTGGATGTGCGGCCCATCATCGTGGCGCTTGCCGGACCAAATGGCGCCGGCAAAACGACGTTCTACAATGCCCATCTCCGTGATGCCGGTTTGCGATTCATTAACGCTGACGACATCGCAGCACAGCTCAACATCGGCGCGTATGAAGCCGCCGCAGTCGCGAATGCGGTGCGCCTCGAACTATTCAGACAGCGGGTGAGCTTTGTGTTCGAGACGGTTTTTTCCGATCCGGTTGGAGACAAACTGAAATTTTTGAAGAATGCAGCTGATTCGGGCTACGCTGTTGTGCTTTGCTACGTCGGTATCGCCGATGCCGCGACTTCCGAGGACCGGGTGGCGATGCGGGTTTCACAAGGCGGCCACGATGTCCCTTCGGAAAAACTGGAAGGCCGATTCGCGCGAACGCTTGCCAACCTTAAGGTAGCGATCCATCAACTGCCGCTCGTGCTAATTTACGACAACTCCGATCTGGGTGTCCCTTTTAGGAAAGTCGCGGAATATCAGCAAGGGATCGCGCATTTTCTTACAAAACCTCTGCCGGACTGGTTGGCGAAATTAAAATAGACTCATCCAGAACGACATGGTTCGCGCCGAAATGACCTTCGAATGCGCGCGGGTAACTGCGATCAAGACCGAATCTAAGCAAGCTCGTGCCGACCAAACAACGTCATCGATCGCAACACGCGAGTGATGCGTATGAAATTGTGATTGCCGTCGGTCAGCCAATTTTCCGCCCGGCCTTGTTGCCTTTCGCAAATTGACCGTTCAAAGGAATCGAGGCTTAATGAGACAGACAGTCATGATGTGTCTATCTGAACTCCAGATTTTTGTTTCCTTGAGTCAGTTCGAGGTGCCAGAGTGAGTCCACGTCCTTTGCTGTTTTCCCGATTTGTCAGGCGGACGGTGCTTGTCCTGGCCCTTCTTCAGGTGGCGGTGTTTGACCTTGGGGCACGTGAGGATTGGGCGGTCCTTGAAAATTGTCGCTTCATTCCGAATCCCGCGGATGACGGGGACAGTTTTCATGCCAGCGCCGGGAGTGTGGAATACATCTTTCGCCTCTGTCTGGTCGATGCGCCGGAAACGGCGGCGACTGACCCGGCGCACCTGATTGAGCAGGCGAAATACTTTGAGATCACTTGTGCCGCAGGCGGTCGAAGTGGGAGAAGCGGCCACCGCCTTCACCCGTGAAAAATTGACCGAACCTTTCACCGTGTTCACGCGCATGTCAGGGGCGCCGGGCCGGAGCAGAATTGAGCGCCTATATGCCTTTGTGCAGACGTCGGAGGGCGATCTGGCCGAGCAGTTGGTTCGCAACGGACTCGCTCGTGTTCACGGAGTCAAAATAATACCGCCGGGGTTAGCCAATGCGAAACCGGAGCTGGAGAAACTTCAACAGCTCGAAGACGAAGCCAGGGAGGAGAAGATCGGAGGTTGGGGCCTCAATCAGGGTCGGTTGAATGTGCGCTTATCAAAACAAACTCCGTTGTCCTTTAGCGTTTTTGTTCTGCCAGACAAAGTCCCGTCACGCTCGACGCCCGCACCGGTTGCCGGTGGCGCCGCAACGCCGACCCCAGGCGTGTCGATCGCCAAAGAAATTGCGCCGGCCAAACTCGACATCAACGCGGCATCACCGTCGGAGCTTGAAAGCATTCCTGGCATCGGTTCGGCACTCGCGAGTCGCATCATCGCGGCGCGCCCGTTCAAGAGGGCGGACGATCTAAGAAAGGTCGAAGGAATCGGGGCCATCCGGTACGGGAGAATCCGGCCATATTTTCAATGAGTGACCGAATGCAATTTTTCGTTTCGTGGGTCCGCAGATTTGCGTAGATTTTCCGGGAGCGCGGAGTAGCTGGCAGCGGGTGGAAGACCGATAGTGCATCATGAGCGCAAAGTCTTCCTATCCACCATTGTCACCTGCCCTCGCCGTCAAAGATGGAGCGGCCGCGATCGAGTTTTACAAGAAAGCCTTCGGCGCAGAGGAACTCTACCGTCTGATCGATCCGGAGACCGGAAAAATCGGCCACGCCGAAATCACGATCAACGGGGTTCTCGTCATGCTGGGCGATGAATACGCGGGCATGAACAAATCGCCCCAGACGCTGGGCGGAACGACGGTCAACCTGGGCCTGATGAGCGCCAACGCGAAAGCCGATTTTGAGCGCGCGGTCAACGCCGGCGCGGAGGTCGTGCGGCCGCTGGCAGAGCAGTTTTACGGACATCGTTCCGGCCGGGTACGCGATCCGTTCGGACACGAATGGATCATCTCGCAAGAAATTGAGAAGCTCAGCCCGGAAGAGATGCAGCGGCGCTGGGACGCGATGGTCTCAGGGGCGAAGTGAAGGGTCCCGCAGGGAGCGCCTGAGGAACTCGAACCTGGACGCGCGGAAGCGCGTCCCTCCGGAGGAACGCGCCTAACGACTCGCGAGCCGCGCTTTCAGATTGATCGTTGTGCCGCTCAAGGCGGCCGAAACAGGGCAATTCTTTTTCGTTTGCTCCGCTGCTTCCTGGAACTTCGCGTCGTCGATTCCCGGGACATCAGCGTCGGTCTCGAGATCGATTGATATGATCCGAAACGCGTCGTCCACCTTTTCCAAGTGCACGCTCGCGGTCGTGCTGATTCGTTTCGGCGGGAAACCCGCTTTCTCGAGCCCGACCGAGAGCGCCATTGAGAAACAACCGGCCTCGGCCGCGCCGATCAGCTCCTCGGGGTTGGTGCCGCTGCCGTTTTCGAAGCGCGAGGAAAACGAATAGGCGCCTTCAAACGCGCCGCTCCCGAATTTCATGGTGCCCTTGCCACTCTTGAGAGTGCCTTCCCAGACTGCTGTTCCAGTTCGTGTTGCCATCGGCCAAGGTTCTCCAACTCCGGGAAGATCGCCAGCGAAAGCGCCGCCTAGCGCAGGTATTGGTTCGGTTCGACGAGCTCGAAGCCGGGCGTGTTCTGGACGAAGTGCCGCAGCCAAAAGGAGTGGCCTGATCCGAAGACGACGAGCACCCGGTCGCCGGGGCGCGCGATTTGCGCGAGCTTGGAAAAAATTTTCGCGTTGCGCTGATACCAACCCGCATTCAACTCCGCCCCCGGCTGCGCTTTCTGGTCACCGAACGTCAGCAGGCCGTAGTAGAAATTCTCGTGTCCGGACTGGATCGTGGCCGGCTCGTTCTGGTCGGCCAGCATGAGCCGGATCGGTTTTGATTTTTGCGCGGCTTCCATTTGCTTCACCATTTGCTCGACGCCGTCCTGCAACCGGGCGAGCGCGGCCGTTTGACCATGCGTCCTGGCGTAGGTTTCGACCTTGTCGAACGGGAAATAATCTATCGTGTCGCTTTGCTCATCGATGCCGTAGACGGTCTTTAAGTCGAGCCGTCGGGCGAGGCGGAACGCGATCTGCACCCGTTCGTCCGGGTTGGTGGTCAACTTTTGCAGGGTAAACTCAGCGAACTTGTTGACTCCGAAGTCGGCGCGATCGGAGAGCGCTTCAGTCGCGATTTTGGTCGGATTGAACTTGGCGAGTCGGGCGGCAACGTCCTCCAGTTCGGCCTGCCGGGCCGGCGTGAGGACGCTATCGACTTTCATGTTGTGCAAGTCGAGGCCCGGATTCCCAAAGTGATACGTACCGAGGACCATGACTTGGATCGGAGGTGGAGGCGGGACGGGAGTTTGAGCCGCCAGGTGGGTGCCGGCCAAGGCGGCGAAGAAGGCGCAGATCCAGGATTTCATAGGTTGATTGAGCTCTTCCAATGAGATGCAGGCCGCTCCGCGCTTGGATTCATCTTTCTGCGGCGCGCCGAAAAGAATGGAGCCCGCGCGGAGCGTGACAGCGCGCCGCCTGGCCTGCTATCGTGCCCCGCAATGGAAGCAACGGCCGATTGGGCATCACTCACCGATTCGGAGCTTCTCGAACGCCGTATCTCCAAGCTTGGGTTGCGACTCGAAGGCAGCGCTCTCGAACCGCTCATTCGCCAGCTCTATGACGAACTCTTCGCGCACGGGCTGATCTTTCGTCCGCCCTGTCACATCGGCGACGAATGGTTCGTGCCGGTCGGCATCCCCGCGATCTTCATCCCGTTTTTTCTCGTCCATGATCGGCTCCGTGCGCTCGAGCAGACGATGATGCTTGAGGTCGAGGGTGGAACGACGGAGTGGTTCATGAGACTGATGCGGCACGAGGCGGCGCACGCCTACAGCTATGTCTACCAACTGCCGCGCAAGAAAAAATGGCAGCAGACTTTCGGGCGCACTTCGCGCGAGGAAACGCCGGATTTCTATCAGCCGCGCCCGTTCAGTCGCAGCTACGTTTTGCACCTCGACGACTGGTACGCGCAGAGCCACCCGGACGAAGATTTCGCCGAGACTTTTGCGGTCTGGCTCACGCCTGGACTCGATTGGCGGAAGCGTTACGCCGGTTGGAAGGCGCTGCAAAAGCTCGAGTACGTCGATGAGTTGATGCGCTCGCTCGCCGGGCAACCGCCGCGCGGATTGCCGGAGTATCGCATCGCCGAGCACGACTGCCTGAATCTCAAGCTCAAGACCTATTACGCGCGCAAACGGAAGCTTTACGAGGATACTTATCCGGATTTCTACGACACTGATCTGCGCGAACTTTTCGCCGCGCCTGCCGGGCCGGGGCGGATTAAAGCGAGTTCCTATCTGCGACGACGACGGCGCCGGCTCCTGAACTCGGTTTGCCAGTGGACGAACGAGAGAAAATTTCGGGTCAACACGTTGCTCGCGCGGCTAATTGACCGTTGCGATCAGCTCGGGCTCCATGTGCAGAACGACGATCCGCAGCAGGATTTTCGCGTCTCGGCTTTTCTCACCACGCTGGTGATGAATTACCTCTTCACCGGCAAATTCAAGCGCACGAAATAGAATGAAAAAGAAACTCAAAGTCCTCGCCCTTTTCGACGCCATCGGCCCGACGACGATCGACCAGGACTTGAGCGCGGAGCTGAAGACGGAGGATTGGAAAACCGAGGCGAACGTCCTCGCGGCGCTCGGCGCGCTCGGCTACGCGACCGAGCATCTCGCCATCTTCGACGATCTCGGTCTCTTGCGGCAAAAAATAGAAAGCTTCGCGCCCGACGTGCTGTTCAACCTCGCCGATCAGTTCAAGAACAACCGCGGCTTTGATCAGAACATTGTCTCTTTTCTCGAAATGCAGGGCGTGCCTTTTACCGGCTGCAGCGCGACCGGTCTTGTCCTTTGCAAACACAAAGGCATCTCGAAAAAGATCCTCAGCTATCATCGCATTCACACCCCGAACTTCGTCGTCACCCCGCGTGGCCAACGGATTGCGCGGCCGCGGCAGCTCAAGTTCCCGCTCCTGGTGAAGCCGGTGAAAGAGGAGGCGTCCTACGGTATTGCGCAGGCTTCCTTTGTCGAAACCGACGAGCAGTTCCGCGAACGCGTCACCTTCATTCACGAGAAACACGACGGCGACGTGATCGCCGAGGAATACATCGCCGGCCGCGAACTTTACGTGAGCCTGATGGGAAACCTGCGGTTGACTGTTTTTCCCATTCGCGAGCTGGTCTTTCGCGAAGTGCCGCCGGACGAGCCGAAAATCGCGACCTATCGCGCGAAGTGGGACGAGGAATATCGCAAACGCTGGGGCCTGCAGAATCAGTTCGCCGAAGACCTGGAGCCGGCGCTCGTCGCGCAGATCGAACAGACGTGCAAACGCATTTACCGTCTCCTCACGATCGACGGCTATGCCCGCATCGACCTGCGCCTAACGGCGGCGAACGAAGTCTATTTCATCGAGGCGAATCCGAATCCGATTCTGGCGGCGGACGAAGACTTCGCGCAGTCCGCGGGCAAAGCGGGCCTGCCCTATCCGCAACTGATCGACCGCATCATCCGGCACGGGATGAAGACGCTGCGCAGTTGATCGGAGATCGTTAGGCGGAACCGGGACCGTGCTGGACTCGCCGCGGCGAGTCCAGGTTGTTGTAGCGTCCGCTGTCCCAGCGGAATGAGCGACGTAATCCACGCCCCGGGGATTTGCGCTGAGGACAGCGCACGCTACAGCCGTTTCTAGCGAAGCAATCGGAAGTTGGCGGGTAGCGTCGCGGCGGTGCCCGGCAGGTCGCGATCTGCCGACCCGCTGAGCGGCCCGCCGCCGAATTGATCATCCGCATCATTCAGCGCCATCTTCGCCGGGGGCGGCGTGATCTCGGGCTGACCTTTCGCCTTCAGCGTCTCGTTTAATTTCGGCAGTTCGTTAGCGAGCAGATTGTCGAAGTCTTTCACGACATCGGCCAATTCACGCCGGAGCGAATCGATCCGCGCAATCTGGTAATCAGCCGGTTTGCCTTCGTAGCTCATGATCGCGCCGTAGAGCTGATCGGTGTGCTCGCGCAGGCGTTGTTCGCCCGTGATCGCGCCGCCTTCGGTGGTGGCGGCGATTTGCTTGCGCACCGCGTCCACCTTGCCGTCGAAATCGGCGACCGCTTTGCGGGTGGCTTCGTCGGAAGCAAGGGCTTGCTCGCTGCGGGCGAGTCCGGCGCGCAGATCCAGGATGCGATCCATTAACGCGCTTTCGTCGCCGAACAATTCTTTCACCCGCTCCGCCGCGTCGTATTGCGCCTTGCGATCGGCCTCGCTGAATTTGTCCCGTCGATCCAGGGCCACGGTCAGTTTCATTTCGTAAGGCTTGTCGTTCTTCGTCATCCGCACGGTGTAGGTGCCGGGCAGAACACGCGGCCCGGTGACGCCGGCGAAGGCGATCTGGGCCGCGGGCGGGACGCGCGGCGGCTTTTCATGCATGCTCCAGGTGATGCGATTGAGACCAGGCCGCTTGCTCGCCGGAAGGCTGTCGATCACTTTGCCGGCGGCGTCGAGGATTTCGATTTTCAGTTTCCCGAAAAGATGGCGCGACTTTTGATAATAAGTGATGACGGCGGCGTCGGGCGGATTATCGCCAACAAAGGTCGCAGCGCCACCGGGCCAGCCGCCGTTGCTCTCGATCCGTTGTTGCTGCACCGGCTTGCCGGGGACGAAGCTTGCTTCCGAGCGGAGCAGCTCGGGGGTGAGAGAACGCAGCGGCGTGATGTCGTCAATAATCCAAATGCCGCGGCCGTGAGTGCCAAGGACAAGATCGTTAGTCCGCGGTTGGATGGCGAGGTCGCGCACCGCCACGGCCGGGAACCGGCTGCCTTTGTACTGCGCCCATGATTGGCCAGCGTCGATCGAGACAAAGAGTCCAAACTCGGTCCCGAGGAAGAGCAAATTGGGCTGGACGAGATCTTCCTTGATGACGTGCGCATAGCCGCGAACGCCTTTGGTTTCCGGCGGAGTCACGAGCGGCGTCCAGGTCTGCCCATAGTCGGTGGTTTTGAAAACGTAGGGCGCGAAATCGCCAAAGGTGTGGCGATCGAACGCGGCGTAAGCGGTGCCGGGGTCGAAGTTGCTCGCGTGTACCCAGCGCACCCATGAGTTCTTGGGCAAGCCGGGCACGTTAGCGACGACGTTGTTCCAGGTTTTGGCGCCGTCGCGGGTGATTTGGAGATTGCCGTCGTCGGTCCCGACCCAGATGAGATTCTTGTCCTTGGGCGATTCGCTGATCGTGAAAATGGTGGTGTGCATTTCCGCCTCGGAATTGTCTACCGTGACGCCGCCCGACTGTTCCTGTTTCTGCTTCTCGGGATCGTTCGTCGTCAGGTCAGGCGAGATGCGGTCCCAGCTCTGGCCATGGTCGCGGGAGCGGAAAAGGAATTGGGCGCCCATATAGATCGTCCCTTTCTCGTTAGGCGAGGCAACCAGCGGGGTGTTCCAGTTGAAGCGCAGCTTCTCCTTGTATTCCGGCTTGGGCTGGATGATGCGCGCTTCGAGGGTGTGGCGATTGACCCGCCCGACGTGGCCGCCCTGGTATTCGGCGTAGACATAGTCCGGATCGGCCGGATCGACGAAGGTGTAAAAACCGTCGCCATTGAAGAGGTTTTCCCACTGCGCATTGGTGATGCCGCCGGGATATTCCGATTGCCCGACCCAGCAGGCGTTATCCTGGAGGCCGCCATAGACTTGATACGGATCGGCCTCATCCACACTCACGTGGTAGAACTGCGAGATGGGGAGATTGTTTGCTTTCCACCATTGGTTGCCGCCGTCGTAGGCGTACCAGATTCCGCCGTCATCGCCCGAGATGACGGTCTGCGGATTGGTCGGGTCGACCCAGACCGCGTGCACGTCGCCGTGCGCGCCGTTGAAACCGCCTACCGTGGCGAAGCTCTTGCCGCCGTCCTCACTCATGATCAAGGCGCCGTCGGTCTTGAAAACGCGGTCCGGATTTTTCGGGTCCACGATCAGGTTCGCAAAGTAGAACGGGCGCCAGACCATCCACTGGCTTTTGTCGCGCTGCTGCCAGGTCTGCCCGCCGTCGTCGGAGACGAAGAGCGCGCTATTGGTTGATTCGACAAAGGCATAAACACGTTTCGGATTGGAGGGCGCAATCGCGACCGCGAGCCGGCCGTACGGTTTCTTCGGGAAACCCTTATTCGCTTCCGGCGTGATTTCCTTCCAGGTCGTGCCGCCATCGGTCGTGCGGAAGAGTCCGCTCCCGGAGGTATCGTTAGGGGTGGCGCCGCCAGAACGATAGGTCCAGCCCTGGCGCCGAAAATCCCAGAGTCCGGCGAAGAGAACATTCGGGTTCGTCGGATCCATCGCGATGGTCGACGCGCCAGTCGAAAGATTGGAGCCCTTCAGGATGAGGTTCCAGGACTTGCCACCGTCGCTCGTTTTATAGAGCCCGCGATCGGGCGAATCGCTCCAGAGCGCGCCCGGCACGGCTGCATAGACCGTGTCGCTGCTTTTCGGACTAACGATAATCTGGGAGATGCGCTCCGAGTTGGGCAGCCCCGATTTGTTCCAGGTCTCACCGCCATCGGTCGACTTGTAAATGCCGTCGCCGATCGAGACACTGTTGCGGACCCACGGTTCCCCGGTGCCGACCCAGACGTTTTTCGTGTTCTTCGGATCGAGCGCGATCGCGCCGATCGACTGGACGCTTTGCTCGTCGAAGTTCGGGCGATAACGCGTGCCGCTGTCTTCTGATTTCCAGACGCCGCCGCTGGCCGCGCCGACGAAGATCGTGAGTTTACCTGATTTCTCGCGGGTGGCGGCAATGGCAGAGACGCGGCCGCTCATGGTGGCCGAGCCGATGTTGCGTGCGTTGAGACCGGAGATGGTCGCCGAGCTGTAGGGCTCCTGCTCGGCGGCGGCGGCGCTGGCGAAAGAGAGTGAGACGAGAAGAAGAGAATTAAAGAAGCGCATGGTACTAAATGGTGTGGATTATTTCGCAGCCTTGACCGGGAATTCGAAAATGGCGTCGTCGACCGGGATGTTGGCCTCGCCTTTCTCGATGATGGTTTTTTGCTTGTCGGTCGAACCCTTGCTCCCGGACTCCAGCGAAAACGGGAAATAAACTCCGTCCACCTTTTCGTAATCGCCAAGGTCGGTTTCGATTTCGACCAGCGCGCCCTGTTCGGTCCGCTGATCGATGACGCGGATCTCAAGAAAATAATCGGGATCGAGATAAACGTAACTGATGTCGCCATTCTTGCGCATGACTTTGAGCTTGTGCGCCGCGGTGCCCTCGACGTCCTCGGTTCCGAGATAAGTCACCGTCTTGCCCTGCGCCTTCCAGTTTTCCAGCGGACCACCGATCTGCGCTTCCTCGACTAACGATTTCGCTTCGTCCGTCGACATTTTTTCCGGATCCTTCCGGCCTTGGAACGGAGAAATCTTCCACCCACTCGCGCCGTCGTAGGCCTGGACTGCGGTCAACCCTTGCAGCACGACATCGACGCGCACCTTCCCCGGACGTTTTTTCGTCTCGGTGTATTTGAGCTCGATCTGACCCTGGTTGACCAGGAGCCGGCCCTCGAAGCGGATCGTCTTAATCGCCTCGAGCGCGGCCGCGCCGCCCTTGGCTTCGATGTTTTTCGCGACCAGTTCATCGACGGTGGGAGTGGGCGTGGGCGTTTGAGCGTGGATCGCCGTCTGCGTAAAGAGCCCGGCGAAAAGGAGAGATAAAAGACGTGAGCGCATAAGCATGGTGGACCTTCGCATGAAGGCGTCGCAGCCTGATGCAAAGCGCGTGCCAAAACAAGTGATCCTGTGAAAGCCGCTGGCGATGAGTGGCTTGCGATATCCTGGCGATTTTGCCTAACGAACTAAATTTCCCGGAAACGGGATTTGTCCGGCTCGGATTTGGGATGGGTGAGGAAAAATTCGAAATGTGGGAGGGGCCTTAGCGCCCCGATCCTTGGCGCGAGCCACCGCCTTTCGGGGCGCAAAGGCCCCCTCCCACATTCGGTTTCCCTCTACCCCATGTAATAACCGCCGTTCACATTCAAAACGTGACCGGTGATGTAGCTCGCCATCGGCGAAGCGAGGAAGAACGCGGCGTCCACGATCTCGTGCGCGTCGCCGAGCCGGCCTAACGGAATCTGCTTTTTGAAATTCTCCGTCACTTCATCGGGCATGCCTTTGCTCATCCCAACGTCGATGAATCCGGGTGCGATTGCGTTGACCGTGATCTGCTGCCGGGCCAATTCCCGCGCCGAAACTTTCGTCAGGGCAATGATCGCCGCTTTGCTCGATGAATAATTCGCCTGCCCGAAAAGCCCCATCTGCCCGCTGACCGAGGAGAGGTTAATGATGCGTCCGCCCTGGCGCAAAACGGCGGCCGCTTTCTGGGTGACGTTGAAGGTGCCGGAGAGATTCACTCGCAGCACACTCTCGAATTCCTCGAGGGTCAGTTTTTTGATTGTGCGATCGCGGATGATTCCGGAATTGTTCACGAGCACATCGAGCCCGCCGAGTTTGTCCGCGATCGCTTTCATCATCGCCTCGACCTGCTCGGGCTTGGTCACGTCACAATCGATCGTGAGTGGATCTTTCAGGCCGCTGGCGACCTTCTGTGCGTCCGCTTCGTTTTTGCCCTCGGGATCGCTAATGAAATTGACCACGCAGCGCGCACCACGCAGGCCGAAGGCTGTGATCATGGCCGCGCCGAGCCCGCGTGAGCTGCCGGTGACGAGGACTACCTTGCCGCTGAAATCGAGAGGATCAGTCATGGCGAAAGGATGGCCCGCCCAACGAAACCTTCAACCATCGCGCAAAGATTCCGGGGAGCACGGGCTGTCAGCCCGTTCGCGGATGACCAGTCTGGCCATTCGCTTTCGCGGAACGCGAACCGCACAACGAGAAGGCTGAATTGCCTAACGACCACGCAGAAAGGGTTCGCGTTCCCGCGAAAGGTCGCCG
>JBDTCM010000153.1:0-12970 GCA_039923575.1 Chthoniobacterales bacterium | reverse complement strand
GCCAGCCCGAAGAATAGTCCCGCGATCAAACCAACCTTACCCGGGATCAGCTCCTGCGCGTAAACCAGGATGGTGGAAAAGGCGGAAGCGAGAATGATCCCGATGATGACGGTGAGCACACCGGTCCAGAAGAGGTTGGCGTGCGGGAGTGCGATCGTAAACGGCGCGACCCCGAGGATGGAAACCCAAATGACCAACTTGCGCCCGTAACGGTCACCGAGCGGACCGCCGAGGATGGTGCCGACGGCGACGGCGAAAAGAAAGAGAAAGAGATGTAATTGCGCGCCCTGCACGGAAAGATGGAATTTATGGATGAGGTAGAAGGTGTAGTAGTTCGTTAGGCAAGCGAGGTAGATGTATTTCGAAAAAATGAGGAGGCCGAGAATCGCGAGGGCAAACCGGACCCGGCCTGAGATCGGGCGGGATGGGGGCGCCGGCCGCGCTTTGACCTCCGCCAGATGTCTGCCATACCAGCGACCGACCCCGGAAAGAACGCCGATGCCGAGGAGCGCGAGGAGCGCGAACCAGAGCACGCTGCTCTGCCCGTGCGGGACGACGATCAACGCGGCGAGGAGCGGGCCTAACGAACTCCCGGCATTTCCCCCGACCTGAAAAAATGACTGGGCAAAGCCGTGCCGCCCGCCAGAGGCGAGGTGAGCGACGCGGGAGGATTCCGGATGGAAGACCGACGAGCCCATGCCGACGAGCGCGGCCGCTCCCACCACCATCCCGTAGTGGGTGGCGTGCGAGAGAAGAACGAGCCCGCCTAACGTCAAACCCATTCCGCAGGCGAGTGAGTACGGCTTCGGGTGACGATCGGTGTACCAGCCGACGATCGGCTGCAGAATCGAGGCCGTCATTTGAAAGGCGAGCGTGATGAGACCGATCTGGACGAAACTGAGGCTGAAGCTCGTCTTGAGGAGCGGGTAAATCGCCGGGATGAGCGACTGGATGGTGTCGTTGAGGAGGTGCGAAAAACTGATCGCGAAGAGAATCGCGAGCACGGTAGGATGGGCCGGATGGCCATCCGGCGTGCTCTCGCTCTGGGTAAGATGAGGTTCGGTGACCGGCGACGCCATGGCGAGGAGCAGAAGCTAATCAGCCGCCGACTGAACGCGAATTCATGAAGCGCGCGCCGTCGTTAAGGCGATTTTTCTTAAAAACTTCGTCCCAGTTCGTGCCACTGGGCGATTTGATCGCCGGTTTGTCTGGCTGGTTGGAGGCCGACGCGGTTACCGGCGCGGACGCCGCGAGGTCGGAGCGCGCGACGCCGCTGGAATCGCCGGTGAGCAGCTTCTTCAAGTCGCCCATGACCTTGTAGGGACCGACGTAGTTGCTCCCCACATAGCTGTCGGAGAGGACTTCTCCTTTTTCGTTCAAGAGGACAAGGTCGGGGATGCCGCCGCCGGCGTACTTGGTCAGCGCGCGATCGCTTTTCACTGCGCCGTAGCGGAGTGCCGGCCACGGCATCGCCATCTCGGCCATGTATTTTTCCATCGCGTTCTGGCCCAGATCGCGACTCATGAAGACAACCTCGAAGCCGGGATATTTCGGCTTCATCTCGTTGTAAAATTTCACCAGCTCGGGCGTGAACTGATGGCAGGGTCCGCACCAGCCGGCCGAGAAATAGAGGGCGATGTATTTCGCCTGCGGCAGATCCGGCGCGGTGTAGGGGAGGGCGGATTTGCCACGAAGAGCGACGAGTTTGCCGTGGAGATCGGCGGCAATGTTCTGTTCGGGCGCGGCTTCCGCGAAGCCAGGGAGGGCAAGGGTGAGGGTGAGAAAACAGAGGGCGTTGAATCTCATGCGCAAGGTCTAACCGCTCCGCCATGCCGTGGTCAATCCCAACGTGGATGACAGGCGCTCCCTCCGATGCGAATTTCCCGCCGCGATGCGCGCCCGCCTAACGAAAGATTTTACCTTCGAAGCCGCTCAGACTTTGCCGTCGGCGCCGGCAGGGCATAAGTGCCGCCGGATGCATGGGCATAGTTTCAAAGTGGAAGTGTCGGTCGAAGGCGAGGTCGATCGCGCGAGCGGCTGGGTTTACGATCACGCCGAGATCGGCGCGGCCATGAAGCCGCTTATCGCGCAGCTTGATCACTCATATCTCAATGAGATCGCGGGGTTGGAGAATCCGACGATCGAGAATATGGCGGCGTGGTTTTGGGAGAAAATCGCGCCGCAATGCCCGGGCCTGTGCGAGATCGTGATCCACGAGACGCCGACCGCGCGCTGTGTGTATCGCGGCCTGTGAATCGTCAAATCGTGAATCGGTTTCACAATCGGCCCCGCGTCCTCCGATTCACGATGTAACGATTCAACGAATCACGAGTTCCCCCCATCAGTGCCGCGGCGCGCGCACCGTGCCAGTCTCGATCGCGGCGCGGCGTTGCTCGACGATGCGGCTCGCGATTTCATCCACCATCTGCTCGAGGAGCAGACGGAGATGGCTGCCGCTCCGGAAATCGGCCGGCGCGATGTGTCGCACTCGATCGGCGTGAGTGGAAAGTTGGTAGCACTTTTTGAATCCGACCCGCTCGGGATCATCAGGATTATAGACCGCGATGGCGTGGCCATCGCTCTTGCGCATGACGGTAAAGCAGGGCACATCGGTTGGGCCGTCGCCGAGGCAAATCATGTTTGGGAAGGGGATCGGCCGAATGCCCGCTTCAATGTGGTCGTTCACATCCTGCGCCATATCGAGCAGCCCTTTGTTGATCCGGAAAAGGAACTGCGTCTTCTGGGTGTGACTGATGACGCGCTTCGGGAAAGTGATCCGGCCCTGCTCGTCCTCGGCAAATTCGCAGCCGAAAATCGCGCGCACATACGGCGCAAGCCGGCTGCCTTCGATCAACACCTTCATCCCGGATGAGATGATGTAATGCTCGACCGTAATGTCCTGCTCGCGTTGTTCGGTCGTCAGAAGGTTGTCGCGGAAATCATCGAACATTTCCGGAAGGCCCTTGTAGAAATTGAGCTTCGCGCCGAGCCGGCGCAGCTCGTCGTTAGTCGGGCGATCCATCCCGAGGGTATCGAGCAACACTTTCATGTAAGCCAGCTCGCTGTCGTAGCCCTTGGTCCCTGACGAATTCGGAACAGCGCCGCCAAAAGCTTTTCCCGTCGATCCCGAAAGTCGGGAAGACGACTTCGTCCTGCATGTAGCTCGGGCTCAGCGTCTGGTCGTAATCGTAGACGATCGCGATCGTGTTCTGCGGCGTGGACATGGGTGACTGGAGTGATGGAGTAATGGAGTGATGGAGGAGTGCGATGGCACCGCTACCATTACTCCATTACTCCATTACTCCATTACTCCCGCCCTCTATCACCCTGTCCAGAAAATCCGCGAAGAGCGGCGCATAAAGCGTCCCGCGCTCGGGGTGATATTGCACCGCGATCCCGAAGGGCCGGTCCTTGAGGCGGAATTGCTCGACGACGTCGTCCGTCGCGCACCATGATTCCACGACACAGCCGTCGGCGAGCTGGTCGATCGCCTGATGATGCGAGCTGTTCACTTTCGCGAAGCGATGCGCCGCCGAAGCGTCGTTTCGCAGCGGCTGCACGTCGTGCGACTTCTGTGCGGGCAGATTGTGCCCGGGAATGTCGAGCCGCAGGGTGCCGCCGAGCGCCACGTTGAGAAGTTGCATGCCCTTGCAAATAGCGAGGATCGGCAACCCGCGCTCAAGCGCCTTCTGGACGGCGGCGAATTCCCATTTGTCGCGGGGCGGGTCCGCTTTCTCGAGGACGGAAGGATCGGGCACCGGTTGGCGAAGAAATTCCTGCGCAATATCGTTGCCGCCGGTGAGGAGAAGCGCATCCATCTGCTCCAGCACCACTGCGCGGCGGGCGGCGTTGTGCAGCTTCACCTGGGGACGAGTCGCCAAAATAGGACGAAACCACTTCTCGTCGCGGCGGCGGATCCAGCTGGCCAGATTTGGCATCGGCGAACCTGCGACTGCTGGCCCGCGCTGTAAAGGGAAGCCGCGCCATCCGTCGCCGCCCGGAGTTGTCAGGCAGGCCGAACGGCGTTACCACTTTCTGACGGACAACAACCAAAAGAAAACTGCTATGGCGATCAAACCCACGAAAGCGACCCGCAAGAAACCATCGCGCAAAGTGCGCGACCTCTCGACGCGCAAAGATCCTCGGGGTGGCGCGCAGAAGAAAGAAGGCCCCGCCATGACCACGAACATACGGGCTGGCGGATCGATCCGAGCCGGCAAGAACAGGCTGGCCTAGGGAGAAATTCCCTAACGAATTAGTGAGCCGGTCGCGCGCGCGTGGATTCGCGCGCGGTCGGGACTTTTCGCTACTCTCCTCTCGATGGCCGCTTTGGAAACCGTCGCCTCTGCACTCGTCACGAGCGATCTCACTCATCGTTATGGCGAACGACTCGCGCTCGATGCCGTCTCGCTGAGGGTCGCGCCGCGCGAAATCTTCGGTCTCCTCGGTCCTAACGGCGGCGGCAAAACTACTCTCTTCCGCATCCTTTCCACTCTCGTTAGGCCAACGAGCGGTTCGGCCAGCATCCTCGGCCTCGATCTCCTCCGCGAGACCGCTGCCTTGCGCCGGCGTCTCGGGGTTGTCTTTCAAGCCCCCAGCCTCGACAAGAAATTGAAGGTGCGGGAGAACCTGGCCCATCAGGGGCATCTTTACGGCCTGGCCGGCGCTCCGCTGCGCGAGCGGATCGATCATCTCCTGCTTGAATTCAATCTGCGCGACCGTGCCCACGATTTGGTCGAGACGCTCTCGGGCGGCCTGCAACGGCGGGTCGAGATCGCGAAAAGTCTGCTCCATCGGCCGGAACTTTTGTTGCTCGATGAACCTTCCACCGGGCTTGATCCCGGCGCGCGGATTGATCTTTGGCAAACGCTCTACCGGCTGCGCGATCAACAGAATGTGACCGTGCTGCTCACAACCCATCTGATGGAGGAAGCCGAGCGCTGCGACCGGGTCGCGATCATCGACCGTGGGAGAATCGTCGCCCTGAACACGCCCGAGGCCCTGCGAGCGGAGATCGGCGGCGAGGTCGTCAGCGCACGGACGAAAGACGCGACCACGCTTGCCCAGCGGATTGTCGAGTCGTTAGGCGTGGAGGTCAGTGTCTTGAACGACGAAGTGCGGATCGAGCACCCGGAAGGGGCCAGCTTTATCACGCGGTTGGTGGCGGCGTTTCCGGGCGAGATCGATTCCGTCACCCTGGCCAAGCCGACTTTGGAGGATGTCTTTATTGCGAAGACCGGCCGGCGCCTAAGCGAGGAGAGCGAGGCTTAGGCACATTGGCTTCGGCCAGCGCGGCCTGTTTCTTCCCGAGCCAAATGCTGAGCCCGCACCAGATCGCGGCGAGCGGCGCGGCGACGAAGGAAATGCCGGTCAGGCCAAGCCCGAGCCAGGTGAGAAAAGTGTAGGACCACGCCCCGATCTGGTCGCCGCTGCGATAGACGAAGGTGTCGATAAAACTCTTCGCCTTATATTTGTCTTCCCGGCTGATGACGGTGAAGAGCACTTCGCGCGCGGGCCGGGTGATGGCGAAGTTCCCCGCGCGTCGCATCACCTGAAAGACCGCGAGCAGCGCGATGGTCGGGAGGAAGCCCATCGATAAAACCGAAGAGGCTCAAGAGCGGGAGAAAAGCCAGCGTCACGCCGACTCCGAACCATTTCAGCAATCGCCCCGTGATCAGAAGCTGACCGAAAATCGTGAGCGTATTGACCGCCAGGTCGAGTTGCGCGAAGAAGGCCGTCCGCGCCGCGCGATCGTGAAAGTGCGCCTTCGTGACATCGGCCTGTTGGAAATAAACAAACGTCGAGGTGATCGCGTAGAGCACCATGAAGAGGCAGATGCCTAACAAATAAGGGGAGCGCGCCACGTGAGTGAAGGCGGTGATGATGCTGCCCCCAATCGCCTTCTCCGCTCCCTGGTCGGCCGCTCTTTCCTCTTCCTTTCCTTCCGAGAGAACAGGCTGCGGCGGGTGGGGCGAGGGGAAAAACTTCACGCACCAGGGCGCGATCTCCAGCCCGGCGGCCGCGACGAGGAGGAGGTTCGCCGTCCCGATATGCTTGACCATTGACGCGGTAAAGAGCGGACCCGCGATCGCGCCCAGTTGACCGCCGACCGCGATGAACGCGAAGAGCCGCTTGGCCTGTTCGCTATCGAACAGATCCGTCATGAACGCCCAGAAGAGCGTGACGATAAAGAGATTGAACACGCTCACCCAGACAAAGAAGGCGCGCCCGACCCAGATGTTGGGCGTTGGCCCGGCCGAGCGCATGAGGAAATAAAAGATGAGCAGGTTTGCGATGAGGAAGCGGTAACCGATCGGGAGAAATTTCCGGCGCGGCATGCGCGCGACGGTGGCGGCGAAGGCGGTGTTCGCGATCAGGGTCACCACCAGCGTGCCGGTGAACATCCAGGAGAGATTTTCGACTCCGCCCGCCGCCGCTATGTCGTCGCGGATCGGGCGGATGACGTAGTAGCTGCCGAGAATAACGAAGTTAAAAGCGCAGGCGAAGAGGAGCGCGCGGACTTCGTTAGGCCGAACGTCCACCGCTTTGCGCAAAATGGTGAACGCGTTCACACGGCGGGGCTATTTTCCCTGTTTGTGCCAAGCCGCCAGCACCTCCGCCTCCCGCTCGGGTGTGATGCCGGCCTTCGGTTTGTCCTGGCGTTCCTTTGGCTGCGACTTGAACCAGGCGAGCGTGTCGCGCGCCGTCTCCGCCAGCGGCCGGAAGGTCAGTCCCTTCTCAAGCGCGCGCTTGATGCTGACCGCGCCCATCCCGCCATCTTCGCCGATCGGTGGTACCCAGACCGGCATATCGGACCACGGCGCGACTTTTTCTTTCTCCAGAAAATCAGCCGGGACCCAGGTAAAGGTCGCACTCGAGCCGAGCGCGGTTTTGATTCCCTCCAGCATTTTGCCGATCGTTAGGGGCGTGGCCGGTCCGGTCGCATTATAAACTCCGGTCGCGCCCTGCTCGGCCATGCGGATGGTCCATTCGGCGAGGTCGCGCGCATCGATGAATTGCACCGGATCGCTCGGATTTCCCGGGGCGAGCACTTCGCCGCCGCGATCGATCCGCACCGGCCAATAGCTGAACCGGTCGGTCTCATCTCCAGGTCCCACGATTAATCCCGGCCGAATGATGAGCGACTTTCCCGGAAACCATTTTTCCACTTCCTTTTCTGAGAGGGTCTTGAGCGGGCCGTAAAGAGCAAACTTCGACGCGATGACCGTGTCGCGCGTTTCCTTCATCGCGTCGGCGCCGTCGTATTTGGCGAGCGGCGCAGTTTCATCCATTCCCGGTTTCGAGGGGTCGGCGTAAACCGAGATAGTGGAGATAAAGATGTAACGATCGACATTTCCTTTCAGGATCTCGGCCGCGTCGTGGACCCATTTCGGGAGCATGGTGGGATTGTCGATCACGACGTCCCACTTGCGACCCTTGAGCGCATCGAGTTGGCCGTTGCGATCGCCGATGAGCTGCTCGACACCTTCAGGCAATTCGCCCGGATGCGTCTTGCCGCGGTTGAAGACCGTCACTTTGTGTCCGCGCGCCAGCGCATACTTCACCTGGAACGGCCCGGTGAATCCCGTCCCGCCAAGGATCAGAATCTTGAGCGGCCTGGGCGCTTTCTCCGCCGCCTTCAGCGCGTGTTCCTCGGCGATGACGGTGGAGGCGATGAGCGACATCACGACGCAAAGATAAACGATCACGGATCGGCCGATCAGTTGAGTAATGAAAAATGGCATGGCGTGGTGGTGAAATTGTTGGGCTTGTTAACGGATATGCCGGAATTGGCGATCCGCACAACTGCTTTGCAACGTGCCTTGGTCGCGAGCTCTTGAATTGCGCCGGCCGCGGCTGGTGAAAAGCGTTTCTCGCTCTAAAAGAGCGCTCTGACGGCGGGCAACTCCGCTCATTCTTTCAAAACCGCAACCCGGCGGGTTCAATCGGCACGGTTCTAGCTTTTTACGCCCTCGTGCTGGAACACACGTTATCACAAGAGGAGCGTAGCCAGATTCTCCAAACGATTGAGATGTTTGAGGTTATTACTCAAACACAGCAGGACGACTATCAATCGCTCGAGATCCTGAAGGTGGCGTATCAAAAGCTCGGCAAGACCGAGGAGTCGATCAAGATTTCTCGCCGGCTCGCCGGAGCGTATAACAGCGCCGGTTCCTACTCGCTCGCGTTGCAGGAGTGCGAGGCGGTTCTCGCGGTTGATCCTCATGCGGCGGAGATCCTCGTCATGCAAGGCGAGCTCGAAAATCGGCTGCAGCAGTCCGGCCAGGCGATGGCCGTGAGCGAAGCAGAGCACGGGCTCATTGAAACTCCCGATTATCTCAAGACAAAGACCGAAGACGCCGGGTTGGTCGAGATCGAAGGCCGCGGTGTTCGCTCCGGGCACAAGCCCGTCTCCGTGCAAAATGCCGATGCTGCCAACGAGCAGCTCGCAAAATTTTTGATCGTGCAACAGATGTTTCCCGAAGAGGCGGTGAACAAGGAGCTGGCCGCGATCAAGGAAGCGGACAAGGCCATCAGCGGCCAGAAGCTCGCCACCTCGCTCGTCGATCGGCTCTGCCGGGTGGACGACGAAAAGAGTGAGCGCATTCTCTCGGCCCTGATCGACCGGACGAAGTTCGCCTATGTGCCGTTGGAATATTACGACGTCGATCGCCAGGTGGTGCGGATGTTGCCCGACTCCCTAACGATTAATCGCCTCTTTGTCCCTTTCGACCTGATCAGCCGCACCATTATGGTGGCGGTGGCCAATCCTTTCGATGCCGCGGCGCGCGAAGCGGTCGAGCAATCGCTCGATTACACCGTCATGTGGTACCTGGCCAAGCCGGCCACAATCATCAAAACGTTGCAGGACGTTTACCGACTGGAGGCGCGGGCCTGAGCCGCTGACGCCAATGAAAAACAAGTCTTTCGGAGAACGCATCGCCGATATCCTGATCGAGGACGGACTCCTCCTGCCCGCGCAACTCGACGAGGCGATGACCCTGCAGAAGGCGCACGGGGGACGGCTGCTCAAGATTCTGACCGACAAACAATTCGTCAGCGACCAGGACATGGCCTTCAGCATGGGCCGCTGCCTGAACACGCCGCCGATTAATCTCTCCAAAGTGCGCGTGCCGGAAGGGATCTTGAATCTCATCCCGCGCGACATGGCCAAGGCGCACAAACTCGTCCCGATCGCCCGGCTCGATACGAAACTCTTCGTCGCCATGACCGACCCGACCAACGTGCTCGCGGTCGACGACCTGAAGCGCCGCACCCAGATGGAAATTGTGCCGATGATCGCGACTGAGCGCGCGGTCGGTGAAGCACTCAGCGGCGTGCACAGCACGGGCAGCCAGATGAGCGAAGTGCTCAAGCAGGTCGCGGAAGAAGCGGCCGGCGAAGTCGAGGTGCAACAGCAAAAGCGCGACGAGATCGATCTCGATCGCCTCGCGACCGACAGCGAAGACGCGCCTGTCATCAAGATCGTGAACCTGATCCTGGCCCAGGCGATCAGGGAAAAAGCTTCCGACATTCACCTCGAGCCTTTCCAGAAGGTGCTCAAATTGCGTTACCGCATCGATGGCGAATTGATCGCGGCGGAATCCCCCCCCAAGGCACTCCAGCTCGCCATCACCTCGCGCATCAAGATTCTCGCCGGCCTTAACATCGCCGAGCGCCGCATTCCGCAGGATGGCCGCTTCCGCATCAAGGTGATGGGGAAGGAAGTCGATCTGCGTATCTCGATTCTGCCCACCTCGCATGGCGAGAAAGTCGTCATCCGTATTCTCGATAAGTCGGCTCTGGCCGGCAGCGTCGAGACGTTGGGTTTGGACGAGGTCACGGTCGCGCGTTTCCGCAAGGCGATCGACGCGCCCCACGGCATGATCCTCGTCACCGGTCCAACCGGGTCCGGTAAGACGACCACGCTTTATTCGGTTCTCCAGGAACTCAACAGCCCCAACTACAACATCGTGACGGTCGAAGACCCGATCGAGTACGAGCTGATGGGCGTGAACCAGGTGGCGGCCCGGCCCGATATCGGGCTCGATTTCGCTTCTGCGCTTCGTTCCATTCTCCGGCAGGACCCTGACATCGTGATGGTCGGTGAAATTCGTGACAACGAAACCGCCGACATCGCGGTCAAAGCCGCGCTTACGGGCCACCAGGTCTTGAGCACCCTGCACACGAATGACGCGGCGGGCGCGATCGCCCGTCTCGATGACATGGGGATCGAGCCCTTCCTCATCTCGAGCTCGGTCATCATGTGCTGTGCGCAACGACTCATCCGGCGGGTCTGCGTCAATTGTCGCGAAGAATTTGTTCCAGAACCGGAAATGTTTGTGCGCCTCGGCATGGAGCCCGCAGAGGGCGCAGTTTTTTATCACGGCATCGGCTGTGATCGTTGCAAGAACCGGGGTTACTCCGGCCGCGCCGCGATCATCGAAGCACTCCCGGTGAGCGAAGCGATCCGCCGCTTGATCATCAAGCGCGCGTCGGCCGCGGTGATAAAAAATCAGGCCATCGCCGAAGGGATGAAAACTCTCCGCATGGTCGGCATCGACAAGGCGATGGAGGGAATTACGACGCTCGAAGAAGTCTGGCGCGTAACCGCTGAGGACCACTAAAAAATGAACATTCCGTTTATCCGTTTCTTTAAGAAGGACAGGGCCGAGGACGGCTCAGTCGCTGTCGCACCCCGGCCGGTCGCCACGAACGAGAAACCGGTTTCAGAACGCCTGGGCAAGACTGTCCTGCCCAACTCTTCCCGCATCGTTGGCCTGGAACCGAGCGGCAACTTCCCGCTCCCGGCCCCGGCCTCGAGCCCGGCCCAGACCATCCCGGCGGTGACTCGCAAGATCTCGTTAGGCGGAAATGGCTCCATCGCGGTCGGACCGAAACTTTCCCCGAGCGGATTTGCTGGCGAGCGAACGATCGCGCTGTCCCTCGCCGACCTCGTCCCGAATATTCCGAGCGACCTTTTGAAACCGGCACCCGTGGATTCGGAACGTCGCGTTATCTTGCAGGCGTCTGAGGTCGAGCGCGGCATGTCGACTGGCCGGCCCACCGTTCTCCTCCGCGTCATCTACAAACAAGCGCCTGAGTTCTTCACCAGTGAAGTGCCGGCCGCGGATTTACGCGAAGTGGCCCTTCCTTTCGCCAAAGTGGTTGAGCAGTTCGCTAACTTCCAAGTGCGCGACGACCAAATTACTGATCGGGAATGCCCGCAGCTCGAAACCCCCTTTCTGCAGGTCACGTTGGAGGATAACGCGCGGTTCGGTAAATCGGCGACGCCACCCGCTGGCCGCGAAATTCCTACGGTCAAACTTGCGCCCGTCGCTGCTGCTAAGCCCGCAATCGCGGCCGAAGCGAAACTCGCAATCGCAGCCGAAGCGAAACTCGCAATCGCCGCTGAAGCGAAACCGATCGTCGCACCCGAGTCGAAGCTCGCCATCGCCGCTGAAACCAAACCGGCGACCGTCGCTGAGACAAAACCGACCGTCCCCGCCGAAGCCAAGCCCGCCGTCGTTGCGCCGGTCCCACCCGTCGTCTCCGCGCCGAAAGCCATCGCTCCGATTAAGTTTACTGCCCCGCCGCCAGCACCCGCCCCAGCCAGCACCTCGGCGCCCGCACTCGCCCCGGTGCCTGCCGTCAAAGCTCCTCTTCCGCTCGATCAGTTACCTCCGAGTCCGCCCACCGCCGCGAAGATTTCACCGAACGGAACGGGTGCGCCCGCCGCTGAGAGAGTTCCAGCCTCAAGTGGGTCGCCCGTTCCAACCCCATTGCCGTCGCCTCTCGCGCCCCTGCCGCCAACGCGCATTCCCTTCAAGATCACACCGCCCTCCAACGATCTGCGCACGGAGTCGAAATTCCCGGCGCCACGAGCGAATCCGGATGCGGCCGAATTCGCGAGTTCGGGCCCGCGCATTTCCCTGCCCTTGCTCAACATTCTGCGCAACCTGGCTCCTTTTCAGTTGTCGGGTCCGATCGATGCGGTCCCGGAAAGCGCGCAAATCGAAATTCCGTTCTCGATCGTCCAGCCGCAGTTGTCGTTAGGCAGAGTCGCCATCTCGCCCACGCAATTCCAGGCGGCGCTGCCGGAAGAACACCGCGCACTCTTTGTCGTCGACGCGGCCGGCTCGCCCGTCTCGTTGGCACTTCAGGACGTGTTGCAAAATCTGCCGAGCGAAAGCTTGCAACTCCGGGGTGACCAGGAAGAACCCGAAGTGACGGACGCTTTCGAAACGCCTTTCAGCCAGAAGGCGAGTGAGGACGCTGCCCGCATGAAAGTTTCCGCAGGCCCGATCGCCAAGACAACCGCGGGGGCGACGGTAGCCGCACCGCAACCGGTCGCGGCCACGCCCGAAGCTGCTGCGCCCAAGGCAGCCGCGACGACAGTGAAACCCGCCGTTGCCACAGTGGAGCCCACTCCGCCACCTGCGCCTGCTCCCGCTGAGCCGGTTGTCCGGGTCGCCGCGACGCCGCCCAAGGAAGTGCCGATCGAGTCCGCGAAGGCGGCTCCGGTCGAGCTGCCGCGGGAGACTCCAGAGCTTGCCTCCGCCCCGAAAGCCGAGGCTGCTCCCGCCCCGAAACCGACGACTGCTCCCGCCCCCAGCGCGACAGGGATACGCACCTCGCTCCAAAACCTGCTCGATACCGATGAACCGCTCGACGCGAAATCGGTCGTCGGCCACGTCAGCCGTCTGCCCGGAGTGAGCTCCTGCGCAATTGTATTTTCCGACGGACTCAGTCTGGCGGGAAATATCCCCGCAGATTATGAAGCCGACGCGCTTTGCGCGATGGCGCCGTCAATCCTCAAGCGCATTGGAGAGCAAATGGTCGGGGCCAAATTTGGAGCGCTTAACAGCCTCACGCTCTTCTGCGGCACGACGCCGATCAGTCTTTTTGCGCATGGCAATATCTGCCTCGCCGCAATCCATTCAGGGGGCGAGATCGCTCCCGAAATCCG
>JBDTCM010000152.1:0-4642 GCA_039923575.1 Chthoniobacterales bacterium | reverse complement strand
GGGCGCGGCGGGCTGAGGTGCAGCCGGCGCGGCCTGCACCAGCGTCAGCGGAGCAGGCTCCGGACTGCGGGTGGTGTCGGCAGCACTGCTGGCGGCCGGGACCGACGCCGTTATTTTCACGGGCTCTGCGGCGGCGATCCGGAACTCCTGCGCGGGAGACAAGGACGCTGCGGTCAGCAAAACGGTGCACGCGCAGATGAGTTTTTTGGTCAAAGTGGACATAGGTTTAAGGCAAGGGTGTTTGGACTGCGGGATTGGGTAAAAGCAGGAACCAGACCAGCCCTTTAGGACTTTCGGGTAAAAGCTTTCGCATCAGGCCGACGCGCGATCACCCAGCTCACAGCCCTCTGAAAAAAGGGCGAATTCCCGGCCAAAGCAGGCGTTGCGACCGAAAGCGGCGCGCTGCGCCGCGCAGGATTTTAGGCCTGGCTGTCCGACGCGACGCCGCCGGCAACCGCCGGGGCGAAGCCAAGGGCCGTTTTGCTGAAATCGGCCACCGGCATTTGCCTAACGAGTCGCACGATACCGTCCTGCCATTTGCGACTGATCTCCTGCAAATAGGGATCGTTTTGCTCGAGTCGGGTGCGCATCTTGATCTGCAGCGAGTCGGCCTTGTAGCAAAGGATATCGATCGGCGGACCGACCGCGACGTTGCTCTTCATCGTCGCATCCATGGAGATGATGCCGAATTTCAAGGCGTCCATCAGCGTGCTGTCGAAACTGAGGCCGCGATCGAGAATCGGTTTTCCATACTTCGAATCGCCGATCTGCAGAAACGGGCAATCCCGGCTGGCGTGAATGCTGTTGCCCTGCGGATAAATCGAGTGCACCTCCGGCGCGAGGCCGGCGATCTGCCCGCCGACAATGAGATTGATATTAAAATCGAAACCGTCGGCCTCGAGCGCGGCCCGATCCCGCTGCTCCACTTCCCGCACTTTGGAACCGACATAGCGGACGGTTTCGTAGAGCGTCGATTGATTGAGCAAATGTTTACGCGCGGGATGACTTTCGTTGAGGTGCAGATCGTCGTCGATCAAGGCCAGGGTCGCCTGCGTGAGCGAGAGGTTGCCCGAGCTCAGGATGCAAATGACGCGATCGCCCGGCCTCTCAAAAACCCGCATCTTGCTGCGCACGGTGATGTTGTCCATCCCGGCGCTGGTGCGTGAATCGGAAAGAAAAACCGCGCCCTTGCGGCAGAGCATGCCGAGGCAATACGTCATAGCTCGCCCGGCTTGCTGCTCCCGACGACGCGGCCTTTCACCCGCCGCATTTGCGTGTGATGCGTGATCGGATGCACGCGCCCGTCGCTTCCGCGGAAAAACGCACTCAACATCCAGCTCACGATACTGATCAGGATCGCGCCCCAGAACGCGCTCCCGAAACTGTCGACATGGAATCCATGCGCAAATTGGTTCACCAAGAGGAGCATGAGACCGTTCACGACGAAGATGAAAATGCCGAGAGTGAGAATGATCAGCGGTGCCATCAGAAGGAGCAGGATGGGACGCAGGAAAGCATTTAGGATTCCAAGCAGGAGCGCGGCGCCGATGAGCGAAGCAGCGCTATCGTAGCGAATGCCACTGATCAATGACGCAGCGACCATGACGGCCACGGTCGTGATTGCCCACCTGAAAACAAAGTGTTTCATTCAAAAATGACGACTGTGAAAAGCGGTTTTCGCTTGCCAGCGCGTCCGCTCGTGGGTAAAGGCTTGGCCGTCCTAAAGCAAAAGTAAATGGTGAAAAATTCAAAAAAATCTAAAGAGGCAGCGGCTCCCGGCAACGGGCCGACCGCGCGTGGGAACCCAGAAACAATCCCTGTCGTTGCGGCCAAACCCGTAAAACCAGCCAAGGCGACCGAGCGTCCAAAATCCGCCGGCAAACGCGCCGGCAAGGCATCTGCGCCGCGTAAACCGCGGGCCACGACCGGCACCCGCAAGCCCCGAAAAGCCGGGCAGGTCGCCATTTCCGACGAAGACATCCGGCTGCGCGCCTACTTCATTGCCGAGAAGCGGATCCAATTGGGACTGCCGGGAGATTCGGACCACGATTGGCTCGAGGCACACCGGCAGTTGCAGGCAGAGGCCGGGCACCGCGCCTAACGAGCGCCGGCCAGGTCTACGCGACGGCGCGCGCTTCCGGAAAAGATTCCTTCACCTTTTCCAGGAGCCGATTGATCGTAAACGGCTTCGGGAGAAAACCGCAGACTCGCGCCTCGCGCCGTAGTTCGCGGGCGCGCTCATCCGAACCCTGGCCTGAGACGAGGAGCAACGGCGGCACCTTCCGCGGGGGCGTGGTGTTCTCGTAAACTTTCGAGATCAATTCGAAGAGCAGCGCTCCGTCAATCAACGGCATCGAAAAATCGAAAATCATCAGGTCGTAGGTTTTTTTCAACGCAAGCTCGAAGCCGTATTCAGGCTTGGGCGAGGTATCCACTTCCCAGTGCAGAATGCTCTGGAGCGCATCGCGCATGATCCGCAGCACCCCCATGTCGTCGTCGACGATCAGCACGCGTTTTGTTTCTGCTTCTGCCATCCCGAAGGCTTGCGCAAGATTGCAGCGCCATTCAAGCTTTAGTTGCGAACTTTGAACGAAAGTTTCGCGCTTTATGAACTCACCTGAAACTCAACTCGCCGCGGCCCTCCGCGAACGCCTCGCCCTCATCGCCGATGAAGCGAGCCGGCGCGACCCCGACCGACACCTCGCGAAGTTGCAATCTGTCGCAGAGAAGATTGCGGAGTTGGAGAAACAACTCCCGCCGCCGGTCGACCCGCAACTCGCGCATTTCCTGGCTCGCTGCAGCTACGACAAGGCGCTCGCGCTGCTGGAAGGCTAGCGCAATGCCTAGAGGGACGGGCGCTGTGCCGTCCGCGTTTCATAAGAGACCAAGAGACACGGACGACACAGAGGTCGTCCCTCCAGGCTCTCTACCGAGAATACAACTCGACGATCAACTGCTCGTTGACCATCGGCTGCATCTCTTCGCGCGAAGGGATGTGGGCGACTTTGCCGGTCAACGCATCGCGATCGACCGTGAGCCAATCGGGCACCGGCGCAATTTGCGTCAGTTCCATGTTGCGCTGTGCCAGCTGGCGCGATTTCGGCCGGTCTTTCACCGTGAGCTCGTCGCCGGCCTTCACATTGAAGGAGGAAATGTTGACGTTCTTGCCATTCACCTGCACGTGCCCGTGCGAAACCAATTGGCGCGCCGCGCTGCGGGTGTTCGCGAAACCGAGCCGGAAGACGACGTTGTCGAGCCGCGTTTCGAGAAGTTGCAGGAGGGTTTCGCCCGTGACACCGCGCCGTTGCAGCGCGGTCTCGAAGATCCGGCGGAATTGTTTTTCCATTAACCCATACTGGAACCGGAGTTTTTGCTTTTCTCCAAGCGCGATCGCGTAATCGGATTGCTTGCGACGCGACCCCTTGGGTCCGTGCATGCCCGGCGGATAATTTTTCCGCTCGAGTGATTTGGAAGGTCCGAAAAGTGGCACGCCGTAGCGGCGGGCGATCTTGGTTTTGGGTCCGGTGTATCTGGCCATGTAGAAAGGTGAATCGTTAAATCGTGAATCGTAAGATCGTCAGACGCGCCGTTGCTTCGGCGGGCGGCAGCCGTTGTGCGGCACCGGGGTGACGTCGCGGATGACGGTGAGGTCGAGACCGATCGCCTGAAGCGCGCGGACGGCGGATTCACGACCCGCGCCCGGTCCCCTGACGAGAACTTCGACTTCCTTGAGGCCGTGCCCCATCGCCTGGCGGGAAGCATCCTGCGCGACCATTTGCGCCGCGTAGGCGGTGCTTTTGCGCGAGCCTTTGAAGCCGACTTTGCCGGCGCTCGACCAGCCGATCACGTTGCCTTGCAGGTCGGTGATGGTGACGATGGTGTTGTTAAAAGTGGAAAGGACGTGGGCGAAGCCGGAGTAAATATTCTTGCTCCCCTTCGCCTTGATGATTTTCGGTTTCTCGACGTCGTTCGGGTCGAGCGAGAGGTTTTCTTTCGGTGCCTCAGCAACCGGCGCCTCCGCCTTCTTGGCCGCTTTTTTTGCCGCCTTGGGCTTCGCTTCCGCCTTCGCCGCTACGGGCGCGGCTTCCTCGGTCGCGGGAGCTACGGGCGCGGGAGCCTCAGCTGCCGCCGGGTCCGCTGCGGGAGTTTCGCTCACCGCGGGAGCGGTTTTTTTCTTGGCCTTGGGCGTTTCGGCTTTCGGCGTTTCAGGAGCGGGCGCTTCCTCTGGCGTTTGGTTTTCGGAATCTTCGGCCATGTCTCAGTTCGTTAGGTTAAACTTTGCCGGCTTTCGCATCCTTGTTGCGAATCACGCCGACCGTCTTGCGCGGGCCTTTGCGGGTGCGGGCGTTGGTCGAGGTGCGCTGCCCACGCACCGGCAATCCGCGGCGATGCCGGATGCCGCGATAACAATTGATCGCCTGCAAGCGTTTCAAATTACTCTGCACTTCGCGGCGGAGATCGCCTTCGATCGGCAGCTTGTTGTGCGTGATCATCTGGATGATCTCGTTGATCTGCTGCGGGGTCAGGTTCTTGGCGCGCAGGTTCGGGTCGATGTTGGTCTGTTCGAGGATGCGCCGAGCCGTGCTCGGGCCGACGCCGTAGACATAGGTCAACGACGCTTCGATGCGTTTGTCGGCGGGAA
>JBDTCM010000151.1:0-4117 GCA_039923575.1 Chthoniobacterales bacterium | reverse complement strand
CGGGACCTTCGCGGTCGACTCCCTTCCGATCGTCCCGACCGCAACCTGGCGCGCACTTTCCGACGTCGCTGACCAGGCTTTCTGGTCCCCGTATTACCAGGAGCGCGCGACCGCGGGCGCCACTTCGGCACCTCCGAACTAGAGCGTAAAAGCGTCCTTGATGACGCAAGCCTGTTCGCGCTTGTGAATGGCGAGCGCACCGACCGCCGGGCTCGCGCTCGCGTTGCGCCCGGCGTAGGCGATCTCCCGGCCTAACAACGCCCGCAAACGCGGCTCGATGTAACTCCAGCCACCCATGTTTTGCGATTCTTCCTGGCACCAGACGATTTTTTGCGCCTTTGCCCACGGCGCAAGAATGGTGCGCAATTTCTCCTCCGCCAGGGGATAGAGTTGCTCCAGCCTAACGATTGCAGCCGTGGTGATTTTTTCCGTCTCCCGATGGGTCAGGAGATCATAGTAAACTTTGCCCGAGCACAGGATAACGCGCTCGATCTTCTCCGGCGGTGCCACTTCCGGCGCGGGCAGAATCTCCGAGAAACTTCCCTTCGTGAAATCCTCCGTGCGCGACGCGGCCAGCTCGGAGCGGAGCAAGCTCTTCGGCGTCATGATGATGAGCGGCTTGACGAAGTCGCGCTTCATCTGGCGACGCAGGACGTGAAAGTACTGCGCCGCCGTCGTCAGGTTGCAGACCTGGATGTTGTCCTCGGCGCAGGCCTGGAGGAAGCGCTCGAGCCGCGCGCTGGAGTGTTCCGGCCCCTGGCCCTCGTAACCGTGCGGGAGCAAGAGGACGATGCCGCTGGGCCGTTGCCATTTCGATTCCGCGGAGACGATGAACTGGTCGATGATGGTCTGCGCGCCATTCGCGAAATCGCCGAATTGCGCTTCCCAAAGGCAGAGCATATTGGGGTAATCGAGCGAGTAGCCGTAGTCGAAACCGAGCACGGCCGCTTCCGAGAGCAGGCTGTTGTAAATGCAAATCCGCGCCTGCTCCGGCGCGAGGTGAAGCAGCGGCAGGTACGGCTTGCCCGTCTTCGCATCGTAAAGAAACGCATGTCGATGACTGAAAGTGCCGCGCCGGCTGTCCTGGCCGGACAAGCGCACCGGTACGCCCTCGAGCAGAAGCGAACCGAAGGCGAGCGCCTCGGCAAATCCCCAATCGTAAGGGCCGCCTGCTTTGTAGGCATCACGCTGCCGGTCGATCGTGATTCGTTTCACTTTCGGCAGGACGTTAAAATCGTCGGGCACGGTCGTTAGGCCAGTGACGATTTGTTTCAGCATCTCCGGGCTGATCGCGGTCGGGCGGGATTGGAGGGAATACTTCGGCTGAAAAACCGCGGTCGATTCGTGGAAGGGGTTGCGCTGCGCGGCGGGCGCTTTTTCGAGCGCCTTCACTTCTTCGAGCGTCATCTCCAGGCGCAGGTCGAGCTCGGCTTCGAGCGAGGCCGCGTCATCCTCACTCAAAACGCCGCCATCCAGGAGCTCGCGTTTGTAGAGCTGCGCGACCGATGGGCGTTTCGCGATCTTGGCGTAAAGATTGGGTTGCGTGAAGAGCGGCTCGTCGCCCTCGTTATGCCCGTAGCGGCGATAGCAATACATGTCGATGACCACGTCGCGGCCGAATTCCTGGCGGAAATCGAGCGCGGTCTCGGTCACGAACCGGACCGCGATCGGGTCGTCGCCGTTCACGTGGAAAATCGGCACCTCGATCATCTTCGCGATATCGGTCGCATACATCGAAGAGCGCGCGTCCTCTGGCAGCGTGGTGAAACCAATCTGGTTGTTCACCACCACGTGGACCGTCCCGCCCGTGCTGTAGCCATGCAGTTGCGACATGTTGAGCGTTTCGGCGACGATCCCCTGGCCCGCGAAGGCCGCGTCGCCGTGCACAAGCAGTGGCAGAACTTTTCGCCGATGGACGGTATCGCGGCGGATGCGTTGCCGGCCGCGCGCAATCCCCTCGACTACCGGATTGACCGCTTCGAGGTGGCTCGGATTGGCCGCCAGCCGAATCTCGATCGTCGCGCCGGAAGCGAGCTTCCGAATGGTGCGATAGCCGAGGTGATATTTGACGTCACCGTCGCCCGCGACCAGCTCCGGAATGTAGTTCGTGTTGAACTCGGTGAAGATCACACCCAGCGATTTCTGGAGAAAATTCGCGAGCACATTGAGGCGGCCGCGATGCGCCATCCCCATGCAGATTTCCTCGATCCCGGCGCCTGGACAACGATGCAAAATCGTGTCGAGAATGACGATGAGCGATTCCGCGCCCTGGAGCGAAAAACGCTTCTGCCCGACGTAGCGAGTGTGCAGGAAAACTTCGAACGCTTCCGATTCGAGGAGCAGGCGCAGGAGCGCGATCTCCACCTGCGTCGAGGCCTGGTGTTTCGCGGGCCGCGACTCGATCCGGTCGCGCACCCAATTCCGAATGCGCGGATTCTGGATGTGTTGAAACTCGGTTCCGATGGCGTCGGCATAGATTTCCTCGAGCGTCGCGATCATCGCGCGCAGCGGCATCTTTTTGCCGGCGAGGAAAAATTTGGACGAGACCTGGAGATCGAGATCCTTCTCGCTGAAACCGAGCTCGCGAAGGGTGAGCATCGGGTTTTCCGGACGCGCGTCGGCGAGCGGATTTACGCGCGCGATCGTGTGCCCGAGGGTGCGATAAGCGTAGACCAGGCCATCGATGCGGGTCTGGAGCGGGCTCTCGGGCGCGGCGGCGCGGGCCGGTGCGGGCGCGGTCGCGGCGCCATTTCGCTGCGGCGTGTTCCCGAGCTCGAAGCCCTCGAAAAACGCGCGCCAGGTGTTGTCGACCGATTCTGGATCATTCTCCCAGCGGCTATAATTTTCATCGATCAGATCGAGGTTGAAGCGGGTCGCGAATGACGGTCGCATGGTTGCAATAGCTTGCCGCTGATTGCCCGGGCGGCAAGTTGACACTGCGGAGTCATCTTGGATGTTCGCCTGCAAAGTTGAGCTCGCGAGAATGAGAGCAGAAGAAGTTCACGAATCGAGTCCCTGTAGACGTTTCGCTCTGCGAAACGCGGGTCCGCGTGTGGCCGCCACCCTGCATTCCCTGTTTTCCCTCGCGTCGCCCAGAGGGCGACGTCTACAACTGCTTCTCTTCCTCGCCCTCACCTCCGCCACCTTCGGGCAGGCGACTCCACCCCAGACCGATCCCGCCTCCGAACCCGCCGTCCTTGCCGTCGCGAAAATCCTGCCCGCGGTCGTTAACATCAACACCGAGCGCGTCGTTAGGCGGCAGGTGCGCGACCCTTTTGATGATTTTGCGGCGCAATTTTTTGGCGTTTACCGCAACCGTCCGCGCGAGATCCGCCAGACGCTGCAAAGTCTCGGGACCGGATTCCTGGTCGATCCTGCCGGCTTTATTGTCACCAACGAACATGTCGTCGAGCGCGCCGCCGATCTGAAAATCGAGGTGATCACGAACGACAACAAAAGTTACAAGGCGCGCTACATCACCGGCGATCCGAAGAAGGATCTGGCCCTTATCAAAATCGACAGCGACAAGCCGTTCCCGTTCGTCAACCTGCACGACATTTCGCCCAATCTCCTTGGCCAGACGGTCATCGTGGTCGGCAACGCGCTCGGTTACGGCAGCTCGATCAGCCGCGGCGTGCTCAGCGGCATGAAGCGCGAAATCACGATCAATAACATCGATTATCACGACCTCATCCAGACCGACGCCGCGATCAATCCCGGCAATAGCGGCGGTCCGTTAATCGATCTCTCCGGCCGGTTGGTCGGGATCAGCTCCGCGAAAATGGCTTTCACTCCGCAGGGCGTGCCGACCCAGGGCCTCGGCTTTGCCATCCCTGCCGATATCGTTAGGCAAAATGTCGAGGAGTTTAAGAAGATCGCCGAGAAACAACCGACCCCAAAACCGGGCGCCACCGCAGAGGAGGCTGGTTCGGCGAAAGCGGATCGTTTGTTTGGTTTGCAATTGCAGGACCTGACGAATGACCTTGCCGCCGCGCTCGGCTACGCCAGCGGCAAAGGCGTCCTGGTCAGCGCCGTCGAGCCGGATAGCCCGGCCGAACAGGCCGGCTTCGAGCGCGGCCTGGTGATTTATCGGATCGGCAGATACGACGTCAATTCA
>JBDTCM010000150.1:0-3169 GCA_039923575.1 Chthoniobacterales bacterium | reverse complement strand
TAATATTGCACTGGTCGCAAGGTCACGGGATCCCGCTGTAATCCGATATGTCCGGTGCTCGCATCGGGAAGGAGGGGCATCATGCCCTCCTGCAATCCCAAACCGGCGCGCAAAATGGGGATGAGGGCAACAGGGCGCGGCAGGACCGAGCCGCTGAAGGGAGCGAGCGGACTTTCCATCGCCACCGTTTCCACGTCCCAACTCCGCGCCGCTTCGACGAGAAGGAGAAGCGCCATCTTCTGCATCGCCTTGCGGAACTCGTTAGGCAAAGTCGCCCGCGCACGCAGGATTGAGAGCTGGGCCGCGGCCAGCGGATGGTCGAGGACATGCAATTGGCCGGGCGCTTTCACGGCGATGAGCATGGTGCTCGAGCGGCGTTCGGTCACTCGAAAATATCATCTCGTGCTCGTGCTCGTGCTCGTCCTCGTCCTCGGAAGGTACGGCGAGAGGAAACGAGGAAACGAGGACGAGCACGAGTAGGAGGAGGGACTGGCCTTCACTTGACCCGCCTACCGACGAACTCGAACCTGCTCCCATGCGCTTCCAAACGCTTTTTGAAGCACGCTGGATTTTCCTCGTCCTGCTCCTCCTCGGGGCGCTGAGTTTCTTGCTGACGCCGTGGCTCGCCTTGCTTTTCCTCGCTCTCATCGCTTACACCTTCGCGTTTTTCCGCGACCCGGAGCGGATTGTTCCGGCAGATGCCGACATCGTCGTGGCCGCGGCCGACGGCGTGGTCGTGGAAATTGCCGAGCTGGAAGAAAACGAAGTCGTTAGGGGAACGATGCGGCGGGTGGCGATTTTTCTCTCCGTTTTCGATGTCCACACCAACCGCGCCCCGATCGATGGCCGCATCATTTACCGCGAACATCACGAGGGCCTCTGCCTCGACGCGCGCAATCCGGATTGCTCGCTCAAGAACGAGGCCATGACGTGGGCTTTCGAAAATCCGCGCGCTACCCTGGTCGTCCGGCAAATCACGGGCGCGATCGCGCGCCGGATCGTCGGCTGGTCGCAGGTGGGCGACAAAGTGGAGAAGGGCGAGCGTTTCGGAATGATTCGATTCGGCTCACGGACGGAAGTTTATCTGCCTTTGAACGCGACGGTCCTGGTCAAGGTAGGCGATCGCGTCGCCGGGGGCGCAACCGCCATTGCCCGGCTGGCTTGATTATGAGCGAACCGCAAAACCCGAAAATTTATCTCCTGCCGAACCTGATGACGGCGGGCAATCTTTTCTGCGGCTTCGCGGCGGTCCTGCGGATTTACGATGGTGCGCAGGAGACTGATTTCGTCAAGGCCGCCTCCGATTTTCACGACGCGATCTGGTTCATTCTCGCGGCCTGCATTTTCGATCTGCTCGATGGGCGACTGGCGCGACTGGGCGGACACGAGAGCGATTTCGGGAGAGAATTTGATTCGTTAGCCGACATCGTTTCCTTCGGGATGGCGCCGGCACTGCTCGTTTACCAGATTGTGCTGGGCGAGTTTCAGAATCTTGGCTGGATGATCGCCTTCGTTTATCTGGCCTGCGGGGCGTTGCGCCTGGCGCGCTTCAACTGCGTCTCCGCGGCGGGTCCTTCCGGCACTGTGAACAAACATTTCTCCGGCTTTCCGATTCCGGCCGCCGCCGGAGTAATCGCCTCGATTACGCTCTTTCTCCTCTGGCTCGACGAAGGGCAACGGACGATCGGACGCTGGAAATACGCCCTCCCGCCGCTGATGGTTTTTCTGGCCTTCATGATGTTCAGTAAGTTCCGCTATCCCAGTTTCAAAGCCGTTAACTGGCGGACGACGCGCTCGATTCCGAGTTTCCTTTTTCTGATCGCGGTCCTGGCCTTGACCGTGAAGTTTTATCACTGGATGGCGGCGGTGATTTTCCTCAGCTATCTGCTCTACGGTTTTCTGCGGCCCTTTCTCTCGCCCAAACGCCGGCGCGTCATCGAGGAGGAAATCGGGGAGGAACCAGAGGAAGAGGAAAGGACCGAGGAAATCCCCTAACGATTTAGTTGCGCGAGAATTTCCGGGTCGCGCACGTCCGCCCAGGCGCCAGTCAATTCGAGCGCCTGCACTTTCCTGCCAGAACGGGCGAGGTCGCGAATCGCGTCGGTCAGTTCGAATTCGCCGCGGGGCGAACGCCCGAGCCGGGCGGTGAAGTCGAAAATGCCGGAACGGAAAGCATAGATGCCGGCGTTGTACCAGGGGCTCGTCGGCTCGCCCGGTTGCGGCTTTTCCCGCAGGTCGATCAGCTCAAAACGCTCGTTTACGAAGACTGCGCCGCCTTGGCTGACGTCCTCGTTGCGTTTCACGCTCACGATCGCTTCGCAGCCGTCCTCCAGCCTAACGAGCTGCGGATAGTTGACCGGGTCGACAATGATGTCGCCGTAATGAAGGAGAAAGGCATCGTTGGCGGCGAAATCGCGGGCCAGCTCCACCACTTTCCCGGTGCCGTCCTGCTCCACCTGCGTCGCGTAGCTGATGGCGACGCCGAAGCGCGCGCCGTCGCCGAAGAATTGCCTAACGACATCGGCGCGGTAACCGACGATGACCAGGAACTCCAGCACGCCGGCTGCGTGCAAACCCTCGATAATGTGCTGGAGAATCGGTTTGCCCCGCACTTCGATCATCGGCTTGGGCAACTCGTTCGTCAGGTCGCGCATGCGTGTGCCGCGACCGGCGGCGAGGAGCACGGCTTTGGTGATGGGTGTGCTCAATGGGCGGCGGGCGTTTCGTGCTCGGTCGGGCAATCTGCCTCATCGCAGCATTCGAATTGAATTGTGGTGTGCTCGATTCCAAAACGGTCGTGCAGCTCATGCGCGATCTCTTTCAAAAGTTGATCGTCGAGCTGCGGTTCGCGTTTCACGACGTGCGCGGTGCAGGCGGTCTCGGTCGTGCTCAAGCCCCAGACGTGAACATGATGGATTTCGGCAACACCGGGGAGTTGTTCGAGGAAACTCTTGACCGCGCCCGGATCGATCCCGCGCGGGACGGCGTCGAGGACGAGGCTGACGGAATCCCGCAGCAGCCCCCAGGTGCCGACGAGGATGACGACCACGATCACGAGACTGCTGATCGGGTCGAGCAGCGACCAGCCGGTGCGAAGTATAACGAACCCGGCCACGACCACGCCGGCGGAAACCGCGGCGTCGGCCGCCATATGGAGGAAGGCGCCGCG
>JBDTCM010000149.1:0-8108 GCA_039923575.1 Chthoniobacterales bacterium | reverse complement strand
ACCTTACCACTTGGCTACCCCGCCGAAATCGCGAACCGGAGCGTAGGCGCTCGCTTCCGGAGTGTCAACGGAGAGCGGAGACAGGTGGCTCACGTTCATGAGGGCTGGGCAAAAAACGACCACCAGGAGCAATCTGACGTCTGGCAACTGGTGCCCGTTAGAGTCTTTGCTTGCAGCTGAACGCGCTCTCCCCTTAGCAAAGCCTTTACCCGCGCAGTGCGTATCGCGTGTTGCGATCAACTCAGCGAGGAAAGGGAGAGCCGGGGAAGGAAAGGTCAGAAACGCCGACTTCTACGCTGCTGCGCGGAAGCCACCGCCACCAAATGTGAACTTGCCAAAGAAATCATGAACGCAAACGCAATAACCACGAACTTTGGGGCCTTTCCGCGCGTGCTGAAACGTGCCTTTGTTGCCGGTCTTTTGCAGGCCGTTGTTTTGATCTTATCGAATCCCTTGGCAATCCGCAACGCTTCAATCCCAGCGTGGCGCGCCTCGATCGGATCATCAGCGCCGATCAACCAAATACAGATCACGACTAACCCGCAAAAAGCGATCGTGCGCGCGATTGGCCCTTCGCTGGGGAACGCCAATCTACCCGTGCCGGGTGCGCTGGCGGATCCGACTTTGGAATTGCACAACGCGGATGGTTCGGTCCTGGCGAGCAACCACAACTGGCGCGACACCCAGGAAGCGGAGATCAGGCATAGCCTTGGTCGAAGCGTACAACATCAACCCGTGATCGCCGTCCGTCGGCTCGCATACGGCGGCGATTGACCGTCGTCTGCGGCCGGCTGGCGCGATTGTCGCGTTGCGCGCCGGCGATTGGGCGTGAACGTTAGGCGCATGTCCACCCGCTCGTCTGAACTCTTTGTCCGTGCCCGGCAGCGCATTCCGGGGGGAGTAAACTCTCCCGTCCGCGCCTTTCGCGGTCTCGGTCGCGAACCGTTTTTCGTCGAGCGCGCGCAGGGCGCCAGCCTCTGGGACGTCGACGGCAAAGAATACATCGACTACGTCGGCACCTGGGGCCCGGCCATCCTCGGGCATGCGCCCGCGGTCGTGATTGACGCCATCCGTGAGGTCGCCGGTCGCGGAGTCAGCTTTGGCATTCCCAACCCGCTCGAAGTAGAAATGGCGGAATTGATCTGCCGCTGGGTGCCATCGATCGAAAAAGTGCGGATGGTCAACAGCGGGACCGAAGCGACGATGTCGTGTGTGCGCCTCGCGCGCGGGTTTACGAAGCGCGACAAGATCATCAAGTTTGACGGTTGTTATCACGGACACGTCGATTCGCTTCTCGTCCAGGCAGGCAGCGGCGCCCTCACGCATGGGCAACCCGACAGCGCCGGCGTGCCCAAAGAATTTGCCGGCCTAACGATCGCGCTTCCGTTCAATGACCTCGCCGCGGTGCGCGAGGCCTTTCGGAATAATCCGGGCGAGATCGCGGCGATCATCCTCGAGCCCATCCCGGCCAATGCCGGTCTCTACTTTCCGCAGCCCGGTTTTCTGGAAGGCTTGCGCGCGGAATGCACGGAGCACGGGGCTCTCCTGATTTTCGATGAGGTCATGACCGGCTTTCGCGTTGCGCCCGGCGGGGCGCAGGAAATCTACGGCGTGCGTCCCGACCTGACCGCGCTCGGCAAAGTCATCGGCGGCGGCCTGCCGGTTGGGGCCTTTGGCGGCCGAGCGGAGATCATGGATCAGCTCTCGCCGCTTGGGCCGGTTTACCAGGCCGGCACGCTCTCGGGCAATCCGCTTGCGATGGCGGCCGGTCTCGCGCAATTGCGCGAGCTCGAGCGCAGCAACGGCTGGAAGTTGCTCGAGGACCTTGGCGCCCAGCTCGAAGAGTCCACGCGTCGTTCGTTAGGCAACACCAAAACCGTCGCCACCTTTCATCGGATTGGCTCGATGTTTTGCCTCTTCTTTGCCGCCGGGCCGGTGACGGACCTGGCGAGCGCGAAACGGAGCGATCCGGAGAAGTTTGTTCGCTTCTTCAACCATTGTCTCGACGCCGGCGTCTATTTTGCGCCCTCGCAATACGAAACCGGTTTCATCTCCACCGCCCACCAGACCGCCCAGATTGAGGCGACGGTTCGCATTGTGCACGACGCGCTCACCCAACTTGCTCGTTAGGCCGGCAGCCTGCGCAAAGTCTTTGCGTCTTTCCGCCCTGTGCACTAGGAAAAGCTCCCTGTGACTGAGACTTCGCCCGTTCGCGTCCGCGCCCTCGCCAAGTTCTTCTTCGAGGGCGAACGGAAGTTCTTTGTCAAAGGCGCCACCTACGGGCCGTTCCGGCCGGATGCGGCCGGCGATTATCTCGGCACCGAGGAGCAGGCCCGGCGCGATCTCGCGCAGATGCGCGAACTCGGGATCAACGTGGTGCGCATTTATCATCTGCCGCCGCGCTGGTTTCTCGATTGCTGCTCGGAAGCCGGCGTGCGCGTGCTCATCACTCTCCCATGGGCGAAGCATATTGAGTTTCTGGTCCGCGCGAAGACCCGCCGCGAAATCGTAAAATCAGTCCGCGACGCCGTCGCGACCCACGCCGGTCACCCTGCGATTTTTGGTTATCTCGTCGGCAACGAAATTCCGACGACGATGGTGCGCTGGCTCGGCGTGCGGCGCGTCACGGAATTTCTCGAAACGCTCATCCGGGTCGGACGCGAGGCGGATCCGAACGTCCTCTTTTCCTACGCGAGTTATCCGCCGACCGAATATCTCCTCCCGCAAAACGTCGATTTCTGCTGCTTCAACGTCTACCTGCACGATCAGCGTGACTTTGAGAAATACCTCCTCCGCCTGCAAAATCTGGCGGAGGAAAAGCCGCTCATGCTCGGCGAATTCGGGATGGACACAATCCGCCACACCGAGGACGAGCAGGCCGAGATGCTCAGCTGGCATGTCGACAGCGTGGTCCGCTGCGGACTCGCCGGGACGATCTTCTTCGCCTGGACCGACGAGTGGTATACCGGCGAGCAGGAGATTCTCGACTGGTCTTTCGGACTCGTCAGGCGCGATCGCACCCCGAAGAAATCGTTCTTCGCTCTCCAGAAAAAGCTCGGCCAGGACGACGCCTCCCTGCCGCATCGCGATCTGCCGAAGAGGCCGTTCGTTTCGGTCATCGTCTGTTCCTACAACGGCGGCAAGACGCTGGCGGAGTGTCTGGCGTCGTTAGGCAAAATCAACTACCCGGCCTACGAAGCCATCCTCGTCGATGACGGCTCGACCGATAACACGCCGGAGATCGCGGCCCGTTACCCTAACGTCCGCTACATCCGGCAGGACAACCACGGCCTGAGCTACGCGCGCAATGCCGGCGCCGCCGCGGCCAAGGGCGAAGTGCTCGCCTACACCGACTCCGACTGCATGGCCGATCCCGATTGGCTCTACTATTTGATCGGCACGCTCGTGAGTGGCGATTACGCGGGAGTCGGCGGCCCGAACATTTCGCCGCCGGCGGAAAATTGGGTGCAAGCCTGCGTCGCGGCCGCGCCCGGCGGCCCGAGTCACGTGCTCCTCACGGATACCGTCGCCGAGCACATTCCGGGTTGTAACATGGCCTTCTATCGCTGGGCCTTCGACACCGTCGGCGGTTTCGACATCGAATATCGCAAGGCCGGCGACGACGTCGATTTCTGCTGGCGCCTGCAACAGGAAGGCCACGTCATCGCCTTCAGCCCGACCGCGATCGTCTGGCATCATCGCCGCTTTACGTTAGGCGCGTTTCGCAAACAGCAGGCCGGTTATGGCGAAGCCGAATCAATGCTCCGATTCAAACATTTGATTTTCTTCGGCCCGACCGGAACGGCGAAATGGCGCGGGCAAATTTACGGTTCGCCCCGTTTCAGCTGGTTCATCAATCGCCCGATCATTTACCACGGAATTTTCGGCGAAGGTTTCTTCCAATCGATTTACCCGTCGCCGCAATCGGAAATCGCCAACTATCTCAGCAGCGTCGAGTGGTTCGTGCTCACTCTCTTTCTTTTCGGGCTCGGAATCTTTCTGCCGATTCTGCGCATCGTCCCGTATCTGATGCTCGGCGGCACACTCTGTGTCGCGCTTTCCTACATGCTGCGGGCACGGATCGAGCCGAAATTCGACACCGCGCCGGCCCGGTTGCTCGTCATGTTCCTCGCCTTTGCGCAGCCGCTGGTGCGTGGCTGGAACCGCTATTTCACCTGGCTGCAATTCAAGCGCACTCCCCGCGGCGTCATCGGGACCCACGAAAAAATGCCCTCGGGCACGGCCGGCCGCGGCAACTTGAGCCGACGCATTTACTGGAGTGAGGAAAGCGTCGAGCGGAATGCGCTCCTCAAATCAACCTTCCAATTGCTCGAAGAAGAAGGCTGGAGCTACTCCGCCGATACCGGTTGGAAGGAATGGGACATCCAGATCTACGGCAACTTTTTCTGGAGCATCATCATGCGCACCGTGACCGAATATCACGGCGGTCCGAAATGCCTGACGCGGGTCCGCCTGCGTTATCGCTTCGTCACCACCACCGTCATCATCAACCTGCTCCTCCTCGCGATGATCATCTATCGCGATCTGAACAGCGGCGGCGTGGATCTGCGCATCCTGATCCCGTACGTGGTCTTCCTTCTTTTCCTTGCGACGCGCGCCCGGCGCCTGAAACGCCGGGTGGCGGAGATCGTGGATGTCGCCGCCTATCGGCTCGGCCTGCAGCGGATCACGAAGGGAAAGGCGAATCCAAGTGTTCGTTAGGCACGCGCGCCTCTGGTTCGCGCTCCTCGCCGAGATTCTGCTCCTCGTCGCGCTCTACCGTTTCGACGACTGGCGCTACGCCGGCATGCCGATAAAGTTCGTCGAGACCGCGGTGCTTTGCGGGATCGCTTTTTTTGCCGCCGCGTCTTCCTTCGGAGCGCTGCGGTTGGGCGGGAAGGCCGGCGTAATTTTCTGGGGCACCGCGATCCTTTTGCGCATCGTTGCACTGCCGCTCGAGCCGGGTGACGACCTCTGGCGTTACCAGTGGGAGGGGAAAGTGCAGAATGCGGGCTTCAATCCTTACGTCCTCGCGCCTAACGACAAGCAGCTGGTCCCGGTGCGCGCCCAATTTGCCGATTGGAACCGGATCAACCACCGCGATTTCAGTGCGATCTATCCACCGGGCGCGGAGTTGTGCTTTGCCGCGCTCAGCCGCTTCGCGGCGGGTCCGCTCGCTTACAAGCTGCTCTTTGCCATCGCTGATCTGGCCGCCATCGCGGTCCTCTTACGCCTCATCGGCGGCGCCACCCGCTTCGCCGACGCCGCCTGGTATGCCTGGAATCCGCTCGTTGTTTACAGCTTTGCCGGGGCGGTGCACTTCGACAGTTTGATGATCCTGCCCATGCTCGCGGGCATTCTCTTTTTCGTGCGCAGTCAGGCCGCGACGGAGCCTTCCGCGCAATGGCGCTACGCGATTTTCGGCGCAATTGCGATGGGTCTCGCCATCTCGATCAAACTGATTCCGGTGCTCCTCTTGCCGGTTTGCGCCTTCGCGCTCGGACGGCGCGCGCTCACGCTCGGGATCAGCCTCGCCCTTCCGGCCGCGCTCAGCCTGCCCTTTGGTTTTCCGCAAGTCCCGATTTGGAACTCGTTAGGCCGGTTCATTGACGTGACCCGGTTGAACGACATTTTTTGGTGGGTCATTGAAGACACCGTCTGGCCGAATCCGCACCAGAAGAATTACCACTACAACGTGATGATCATCGTCGCGGTGCTGGTCGTATCAGTCTTCTTCTTCCGCAACTGGAAACGCGGTTTGCTTTGGGTGATGGGGACGGCGCTCATCCTCAGCCCGGTCTTGCACCCGTGGTACTGCACCTGGATTTTGCCGCTCGCGGCCTGGCGGCGGGTCGATGGCTGGCAGGTGCTCTCGGTCACCGTCTTTGCCTACTACCTTTTCTGGGATGAGCGGCTCTTCATGTTGCCGTGGCATTCCGAGCCGTGGCTGCGCGGGTTTATTTTCATTCCGCCGATTGTGACGACGCTCTTCGCGCTGCGGCGCAAGTCTCCGCCCGACGAATTAGAAAGCGCGTAGTCCCCTGACTCTGGGGAGCACAGGCTGCCAGCCTGTCGCATTCGGCAGCTTTGCCGAATGCAGTTTTGCGCGAAGCGCAAACCCGATGGTCGAGATCGACCGAGTTACTGGAAGTCTACGCTTGCAGCCTTCCTTTCGTCCCCGGCTGCCGCTCTGGCGCCACGCTCGGCGCGCTTCGCGGCAGACTGCCGCGAAGAACGGGCTGGCAGCCCGTGCTCCCCGGAGTTGTTGCGGCCCGGGCGGGAAATTCCGACGCGCTTCCGTTTCGATTCTTGCCTAACGAAGCGCTTGCGCGTTTTCCATGGCCCGTTGAAAATCCGCCGGGACGGGCGCCTCGAAAAAAAGGCGCTCCTTCGTGCGCGGATGAGTGAAGCCGAGCTTCCAGGCATGCAGCATCTGACGCGGGGCCGACGCGGCTTTCTTTCCGTAAAGCGAATCGCCGATCACAGGATGGCCGATGTGATGCAGGTGGACGCGGATCTGGTGCGTTCGCCCGCTGTGAATAGCGCACTCCACCAGGCTGACGCCACCGCCCGCTTCGAGCACACGGTAGTCGGTCCGGGCGACGCGCCCTTTCGTCGGATGGACAGCCATTTTCTTGCGCTGCACCGGATGACGGCCGATTGCGGCGTCGATGGTGCCGCGCGGTCGTTTCAAGGTTCCGGTAACGATCGCGAGGTAAATTTTCTTCACTTCGCGCTCCGCGAATTGGCGAGAGAGATGTTGATGGGCCACGTCGTTCTTCGCCACCACGAGACAACCGCTCGTGTCCTTGTCGAGGCGATGGACAATCCCGGGTCGCTGTTTGCCGCCGATCCCGGAAAGGTTGGTGCAATGATGGAGCAAGGCGTTCACGAGAGTGTGCGTCTGGTTGCCCGCCCCGGGATGAACGACGAGGCCGGCCGGCTTGTTGAGCACGAGCAGATCTTCGTCCTCGAAGAGAATCTCGAGCGGAATCTCCTCGGCCTTCGTTTCGATTTCCTCCACCGGTGGCACCGTCAGCCGGATGACGTCGCCCGCGTGCACCGTCTCGCGGGTGCGCGCCGATTGGCCCTGCAATTGCACGTCACCCGCCCGGATCAGCCCCTGCAGGCGCGAGCGGGAGAACTGTGGCAGCGCCTGCGCAAGGTAGCGGTCGAGTCGCCAGCCCGCCTGTTCGTTAGGCACGGTCAATTCTATCATCGCGGCGTTCCCCTTCGGATGCTATCATCCGGCCAATGGCCTCGACTGGGAGCGGCGCGCAGGTGCAGTCTTGTCCGGGCTGCGGTCGGCCCGTCGAGACCGTCGGTCAAGAACCGTTCGCGAAGGTGAATTGCCCGGGCTGTGGGGTCGTGCTGCGAGTCGAACGGGTTTTCGAAAGCTTCGCCGTCGTCGAACCGCTTGGCACCGGGGGGATGGGCTCCGTCTACAAGGCGCGCGACACCCGACTGAACCGCTTTGTCGCGCTCAAGCTCTTGCGGAAGGAATTTGTGGGCGACGCCAGCTTTACCGCGAAGCTGAAAGCGGAAGCGCGCATCACCGCGTCGATCAAGCATCCGCACGTGGTCGAGGTTTTCTCGGTCGGTGAAGATCACGGGCAGTTCTACGTCGTGATGGAGCTGGTCGATGGCGGCAGTCTCGACGATCGGATGGAAGACGAAAAGCGCATTTCGGAATTGCAGACGATCGAGATCGGAATCCAGGTCGCGCAGGGACTGCAGGCGGCGCTACAAGCCGGGCTCATCCATCGCGACATCAAACCCGGCAACATTCTTTTCGCGGATCGCAACACGGCCAAGATTGTCGACTCCGGTCTCGCCCTTTTCGCCGCCCAACATGCCGAGACCGAAGGCGAAATCTGGGGCACGCCCTACTACGTCGCGCCCGAGCGCCTGACGGTGGAAAAGGAGGATTTTCGGAGCGACCTCTATAGTCTGGGCGCGACCTTGTTTCACGCCGCCTCGGGCCGCCCCACTTTTGAAAATGAAACGCAATCCGCCGCCGAGCTAAAGAAGCTGAAGTCGAATCCGATCGGGCTGAAGGAAGTAGCGCCGGAGGTGTCCGGCGAGACTGCGGCAGTCATCGACCGCAT
>JBDTCM010000148.1:0-4932 GCA_039923575.1 Chthoniobacterales bacterium | reverse complement strand
GACCGTTTCCTCGATCAACTTGGAAATGGACGCGGTTTTCTTTATCGGCGCGCCGCCGGTGCTGAAAGTGAGGAGCTGTTGGGCCAGGTCGCGCGCGCGGAGCGAGGCATTCTTGGCGTCGTCGAGGCGGAGGACCATCGGGTCTTCCGCGGGCAGCAGGATCGCGGCGAGGGAAATGTTGCCGATGATGGCAGTGAGGAGGTTGTTGAAATCGTGCGCGATCCCACCGGCGAGCAGTCCGAGTTGCTCGAGGGTTTCGGCCTTGCGGCTTTCTGCCTCATCGCGCTGCCTCTCGGTGATGTCGCGGAAGACCAGCACGACGCCGCAAAGTTCATTCTTCGCATCCCGCATCGGGGAGGCGATCTGTTCGATGACGCGCTCTATCCCGTCGCGCGACTTGAGCGTGGCTCGCTCCGGTGTGGTGAGCAGAATCGACTCGGCTTCGTTGCGGAATCCTGTTTTGGCGCCGCGCTTCTTTTTCGCGCCGGCCTCGGCCGAGACCTTGAGAACCGACTTCAAGGGCAGTCCGATCGCTTCACGTTCCGACCAACCCGTGAGCGCTTCCGCCGCGGGGTTGCAGACCACGATTTGGCCCTTGAGATCCGTCGTGATTACGCCCTCTCCGATCGAGCCGAGGGTCACGGCCAGACTTTTCTTTTCCGCCGCCAGTTCCTCTTCAAAACGTTTCCGTTCCGTGATGTCACGGATCATCACGACATGATATTTATTTTCACCGGCAATCATCTCGCTCAGGGAAAGCTCAACCGGAAAAGTGGCGTCGCCGCCTTGCGTGCAGGCGAGGGCGAGGGTGGTCTTGCCGGTGCGTTCGGTGAGGTGCGATTTCTCGGATGCGACCGGTGAATCTGGCGCATCGAAAAAGAAGTTTGGAATCAGGTGCGTAAAATCCTGCGCGAACGGGTCGCCCTCGGTATAACCAAACATCCGCTTGGCCGCGGGATTCATTGAATAAACGGCGCCCTTTTCGTCAATCGTGATCATGCCGTCGAGGATCTGGTCGATGACGCAGAGGCGATAGCTGTAAAAGCTCGAAGCGATCATCAGCCCGGCGGCGACAGCGCAGAAAAGGTCGATCCCGAGAGTGGTCCAAAAGCGGTCGTGGGCCGCCGAGGCGAATCGAGCAAGGTAGAGCTCCGTTTGCTGCTTCTCGAACTTGTCCATCATCCGGCGCACTTCGTTCATGCGGGATTCGCTCTGCCGGGGGGGGACGACCGAGGCCACGTCCATACCCTCGCGCTTCGCTGCCATCGCGGGAAGGGCGCACTCCGCGACCCAGCGCAGCATCCGCTCGCGAATTTGCCTCAACTGCTCGGCGTCGGAAGGTTCGGTCGCCACTACCACCGCGAGATAACCCTGGAAAGTAGTGAAGTCGGCGGACGCGCGCTTATACGAATTGGCGAAGATTGGATCGCCGCTCAGGAGATAGCCCCGCATTTCCTTCTGCATCTCGGAGGCCGCCCGATCCATTTTCCCGATGAAAGTCCGGACGCGGTTCGATCGAAAGACCCGGTCCTGGTCGCGCGTTTGCTGGTCCAATTCGAACTGCACCTCGCGCTGAATTTCCTGGAGAATGGTGCGAGCCTCGTCAAGATCCGGAGAGGCGAGCTTCTCGTGCGCCTGATTTGTGTCGACCCCTGAATGGGATAAGCGCGAAGTGGCTAACTGAGTGAGCTGCAACCACTCTTGCACGTTATTGCGCATTTTAAGAAATTGCTTTCGCTGGTGCGGACTGTTCTTCAGGACGTGATTGAGGTCTTCGCTATCCTTCGAAAACTGCCCCTTGAGATAGTCGAGATCCTGAAGGTAAACGCCCCCGTCGGAAAGGAGATGGCCTCGATAAGCGTTCTCCAGCGCCGCAATGTCGTTCTCCACGATCAGGCTCAGTCGCATGATCTCGATGCCGCGCGCCCTGACCTGCTCCAGTTGCTGATTCCGATAAGTCCAAACGACGCAACCGAGCGCGAGGATCACGATGACCACCACGCCAGCGATCGTGCCGAGGAGCAGCTTGAGGTTAAAGCGATCCGGCGTGATTACCCGATCGATCTGGCGCCGCAAGAATCCCTTTTTTTCCTCCGGTGCGCTCCTGTTGGCGGCATCGATCGAGACAGGAGGCATATTGACCATTTCACGAGCAATTCCCCTGCCATTCCAGCAATGGAATCTTCTCTGTAGGAAATACAGCCCTAATACATTACGCGCACCAGCGTGAGACCGTCCGCCGGAGCGACGAAACGTGCGCGATCGGTCGCGAGACCTTGGAGTCGGTCCCGCACCTCGCCGAGGCTCCGCTTACCCAGCGCGCACTGCACCATCGCGCCGACCATCAGTCGCACCATCTTGTAGAGAAATCCGTCGCCCTCCACCTCGATCACCGTCCTCGCTTTCGTCCGATGCACCCGGACCTTGCGGATCGTGCGGGTCGTGGAAGTCACCGGATGACCACGATTCGCGGCGAAGCCGGCGAAGTCATGCGTGCCGACAAACAATCTCGCGCACGCGCGCAACGATGGGTCATCGATCTTGCCAGTCACGTGCCAGGCGCGCCCGCGCTCGAACGGCGAGAGCACCGGCGTCGTCGCAAGACGGTAGCGGTAGACTTTTCCGCGGCTCGAGAAGCGGGCGTGAAAAGTTTTCGCCACAAACCGGCAACGCAGGATGCGAATCTGCGGAGGGAGTGATGCGTTAACGGCCGAAGCGAGGACCGTCGGCGTCAGCCGGGTCGGCGGCAAATCGACGTGCGCGCATTGCCCGAGCGCGTGCACGCCGGCGTCCGTCCGGCCCGCGCCATGGACGCGCATGTCTTGCCCGAGCACCTGGGCAAAGGCGGCCTCGATCCGGTCCTGGATGGTGTCGCCGCGGGCCTGGCTTTGCCAACCCGAGAAGCCGGCACCGTCGTAGGCGATGATGAGTTTGAGCCGCCGGCCGCCCTTGAAAAGCGGCCCCGACGACTCGTTAGGCAAAGGGATCCGGCGCCGCGCCGCTCTGGTTGTGTTCCAGGCTGTCGAGGTAACCTTGCAGAAGCATCTGGGCCGCGACCTGGTCGACGTAGCCACGCGTCTGGCGGCTCGACTTGCCCGCTTCGCGCAGGACCCGATGCGCCGCCACAGTCGAGAGCCGCTCGTCCCAGGTCCGGACTTCGCAGGTCACCAACGACTTCACTTTTTCGGCGAAACGGATCGCTTCCTCCGCCGATACTCCAGCGCTTCCGTTCATGTGCCGGGGCAAGCCCACCACGATGCGCTCGACGCTTTTCTCTTCCACGAGAGCGGCGATGCGCGCCGCCGGGTTGGCCGTCTTCGCGACCGTGATCGTCTCGGCCGGATGGGCCAGCATTTGCAGCTCGTCGGAAAGCGCGACGCCAATCCGCGCCGTGCCATAATCGATGCCCATAATTCGTTTCATTCGTTAGGCGAGGAACCGCTCACTGCAGTTCCGGCGGGAGTTTAGCCACCAAGTCCTTGATCATTTCCGCGTCGCGCCGATTGCAAACCAGGATGGAATCCTCCGTCCGGATGACGATCAGATTATGCACGCCGAGGAGCGCGATTTTGGCCGCCCCCTCGCTGAAGACGATGTTGTCGCTCGCGTGCAGAGCGGTGATATCGCAGTTGGCGGCGTTCTTGTTTTCATCCTTCGCCAGATAGGCCGAGATCGCCCGCCAGCTGCCGACGTCATCCCAGTCGAAGCTCGCCTCGACCATCAGAACGCGATCGGCCTTTTCCAAAATCGCGTAATCAAAAGAGATGATCGGCAGATTGATGAAGCGCTCCTGCAAGGCGGACTCCCACTTGCCGGGCGCGCTGATTTGCGAAATAAAATCGGCCAACTCGGGCGCGTGGCGATTGAATTCGCTCAGGACCGTCGGGACGGACCAGACGAACATCCCGGCGTTCCAGCGGAAATTCCCTTTCTGCACAAAGGTGTCGGCCAGCTCGACATTCGGTTTTTCGCGAAAACGGACGACCCGAAAGATGTCGTTAGGCGTGGACCCGCCCGGGAGCGGCGTGGGCGCGCCCTGCTCGATGTAACCAAATCCCGGGCAGGGCCAGGTCGGCTTGATTCCGATCGTGACGAGCGCGCCCGTTTCCTTGGCGGCGCGCGCGGCGGTGCGCATCGTTTTCTGGAAAGCCTCGCGATCTTTGATCACGTGATCGGCCGGCAGGACCAGCATGGTGGCCTGATGATCGCGCGCCGCGACCCATGCGGTAGCGAGAGCGACGGCCGCGGCCGTGTCGCGTTTGGCCGGTTCCGCGACGATATTTTCCGGGGGCAGATCGGGGAGCAATTCCCGCACGGCGGCCTCCTGCTCGACATTGGTCAGGACCAGGATCCGCTCGTTAGGCACGAGTCCCTCGAGCCGGGCCACCGTCTCTTCCAGGAGCGTCCTGGTCGAGACCAGTTTCAACAACTGCTTGGGCCGGGTGCGCCGGCTGAGCGGCCAAAAACGTTCGCCGCTGCCGCCCGCCAGAATGAGCGCGTAAACTGAATTGGTCATAGGGAAAAATGCGAGAGCACGAAACTTGCTAAAGACTTTTACCGCTTCCTTTTTGGGCAGCGAGACGTATAAGGTTAGGCGATGTCAATTTCGTTATCCATTCCAAAAACGGCCGAGGCCCTGCCGCTGGACGGATTGCTCAGCCTGACGCGCGCCGCCTTTGGTCTTGGGGTGGGGCTCCTCATGGCGGAGCGCCTCAATCGGCCCGCCCGCCAGGCGACCGCGATCGCGCTCGTGTCCGTCGGGACGCTGGCCGTCATTCCGCTGCTCGTGAAATTGGCAATGGCAAGAATCAACCGGCCGGAATCCGATCGCGTCATGCGCCGCCGCCTGCGCTCGATCCGTGGCGATTCGGTCTACGAACCCGAGCACGAAATTTTCTAAGCTCGGTCGGACACTTCCGTTGTAGACGCTTC
>JBDTCM010000147.1:0-2680 GCA_039923575.1 Chthoniobacterales bacterium | reverse complement strand
CTTGAGCCCGATGTAGGCGACCGGGATGAACGCGATGGCGATCAGCACGACACAAATCAGATAGCGCAGCGGAATACCACCCACAAAAAGCAGCGCGAGCAAAACCGGCCCCCAGATCATGGTTTCGCCAAGGTCCGGTTGCATCAGGATGAGCAGACAAGGCGCGCCCACGATCGCGCCGCAAAGCGTCAGGCGCAGCATCGGATGCATCTGTCGGAACTGGCTCAGGAAAAGAGCGAGCACCATGATGCCAGCGACGACCGCGAGCTGCGCCGGTTGAAAATTAATCGGCCCGAGATGCAGCCAGCTGCGCGAACCGTAAACCTTGGTGCCGATGAAGCGCGTCAGAATCAGAAAAAAAAGGCCACCCAGATACATCGGGAGCGCCCCCCATTTGATCCACCGGTAATCGATCAGGCTCGTGACCATGAAGGCAAAAAAGCCGACGCCAATCCAATTGGCCTGTTTCCGCCAGAATTCCGAGGCGGCCGGATCCTGCCGCATGTAGGTGGCGCTGTAGATCGCGACCACGCCGAAGATGGCCAACGCCAACATGTTAACGACGATCAGCCAGTTCTGGCCGAGTAATTTTCGAAGGAAAGGAGTCATTTCGCAGCCCGAATTCTTTTGCTTTGGGCAGAGGAAAGATGGCGAAGGCCCGCCCGAAGTCCAGTCATCGGCCAAAAACTAGACAAAATAAATTTATCTATCTTGTAATCAATGCTTTATCATCAATATTTGCGATTGAATTGATCGTTAGGCTTGTCAGTCCTCCCGAGACATTTTAAACTTATCCGCATACCCTCCCGAAGTCGGAATTTCTGATGGCAAAAAAGGCAAAGAAAAAGGCGAAACGAAAAGTAGCGCGCCCGACGCTGCCGATGCAGCGCCATCTCAATCTTCGTGACGAAGGCCGCTATTTCGATCTGCGCCAAATTTTTGAGCGCGTGAATGAGCGACATTTCCGCGGTCGCCTTCGGAGTTACAAAGTCGTCTGGGGCCGGCGGCGGCGGGAACGGCCGAAAGAATATTTCATCTTCGGATCGATCCAGGAAGAAGATCGCGTCATTCGGATTCATCCTTTGCTCGATCAGCCGTTTGTTCCGCGCTGGTTTCTCGAATACGTGCTCTACCACGAAATGCTGCATTCCGTGGTGCCGGACGAAACCGATGCCGCCGGTCGTCGTCGCGTTCACACCGAAGAATTTTATCGCCGCGAAAAAGCTTTTCCGCGCTATCGGCGCGCGCGCCGCTGGGAAGACGAAAACCTCGCGCGCTTCCTGCGCTAGTTGTAGACACTTCGCTCTGCGAAGCGCGGGTATCGGCGCAATTTGCACGCCAGTCTCCGTTCCTCGTCTTCCTCCGCGCTTCGCAGCCTCCGGCTCGGAAGGGCGGACGGCTCGGAGAGAGCGAAGCGGTTACAAGCACGCTCTCTCCGCCTAACGAGTCTCCACCGCCGCCGGTCGGTCGCTCGTTTCAGACGGCGATGGTGTCGTCGTTATGTTCTTCTTGATGAGGTACCAGAGCGCGGTCGCGAGGAGGAGGGAGGTCAGCTTCGCGCGCCAGTTCTTCAGGATCAGTTTCTTCATGAGAGCGGTGGAGCAACACTTCGCCGAGGCGCTGCCGGAAAGTCTCCGGCGTAAAATTCCGTTCCAGGCGCCGGCGATAACAAATGGAAATCGCCCCGGTCTCCTCCGAGACGACGACCGCGACGGCGTCCGATTCCTCCGTGATGCCGAGCGCGGCCCGATGGCGCAGGCCGAGGCTGCGATCGAGCGTCTCGCGCTGGCTGACGGGAAAGATGCAGGCCGCGGCTGCGATCCGGCCATTGCGCAGGATCACCCCGCCATCGTGCAGTGCGGATTTCGGATGAAACAGGGTGAGGAGCAATTCGGTCGAGAAGGCCGCATCCACGATCACCCCGGTCTCCTCATAAACCTTGATCGACGTGTCGCGCTCGATCGCGATCAGGGCGCCAAATTGTTTGTTCGAAAGCTGGGTCACAACCTCCGCCAGGTCGTGCACCGTCTCGCGTTTTTCACTCGTCAGGGAAAAAATCGGATGCCCGCCCAGTTCGGCCAGGGCGCGGCGCAATTCCGGTTGAAAGATCACCACCAGCGCGACCGCGAGGAAAACCGAAAAGCTGCGAATGATGAAGCTGATCACGACCAGGTTGAGGAGCTGCGAGATCAGGGTCAGGGTCAGGAACACGATCGCCATGCCGGTCAGCACTTTCGCGCCGCGCGTGCCGCGAAAATAAAGGTAGCCGTAGTAAATCACCACGCTGAGGAGGAGGATCTCGACGGCGCTGCGCCATTTCTCGAACCAGAGCTGGGCGATTTCGTGGATCGTCATCGGGTCGCGGCTAAAAGAGCTTCAGTGGCGCGGAGTGCATGGGCGTTGGGCGCGACGTCATGCACCCGCAAGACGCGTGCCCCGCGCTCCCGCAGGAGCGAGGTCAGCGCGATCGTCGCGCTCGCCCGGTCGGCCGGCAGATCGGAAATGTTTCCGAGGAAAGATTTGCGGGAAACGCCCAGCACGAGCGGCCGATTTTCCACCCGGAGGCGCGGCAGGTTGGCGAGCAACTCCAGATTATGCGCGACGGTTTTGCCGAATCCGATTCCCGGATCAAACGCAATGCACATGGGATCGATGCCTGATCGTACCGCCGCCTCGTAGC
>JBDTCM010000146.1:0-3064 GCA_039923575.1 Chthoniobacterales bacterium | reverse complement strand
CTCGTGGCCCGTTGGGAGAGTGTCCCGCGAGGCGCGTGACACAGCCCCGAAAGTTTTCGGGGCGCTCCCCGGAGATTGCAGCTGCGAAGACGCGCGATGGTGAGCGAGCGCGACGGCGATGTTCGCGAGGACTAAGACGAGGATGAGAAGCGTCTTGATCGATCCAGCGCTGAGATCGTTCAAGCGCATCGTTCGGTTCCTCGTTAGGCGGCGATTTTATCCTCGACGACCCGGCCGTCGAACAAATGGATGGTGCGATCGGCGTGCTGCGCGAAACGCTGGTCGTGCGTGACCATGCAGATGGTGGCGCCGCTGGCGTGCAGTTCCTTGAGCAGGTCCATGACCGCTTCGCCGTTGCGCGAATCGAGGTTGCCGGTCGGTTCGTCGGCGAGCAGAATCGCGGGCTTGCCGGCGAGCGCGCGCGCGACCGCGACGCGCTGTTGCTGGCCGCCGGAGAGCTGACTGGGCAAATGTTTCGCGCGATGCCCCATGCCGACGCGCTCGAGCGCGTCGGTTACGAAACCCTTGCGCTCGCCCGAGGGCATGCCGCGATAGGTGAGAGGCAGTTCGACGTTCTCGTAAACGGTCAGGTCGCCGATGAGATTAAAGCTCTGGAAAATGAAGCCGATCTCGCGATTGCGGATGCGGGCGCGCTCGGGAAAGGAGAGGTTCGCGACCTCGCCGCCCTTGAGCGAATAGCTGCCGTCCGACGGCGTATCGAGCAGGCCGAGGATGGAGAGCAGGGTCGATTTTCCACACCCGGACGGGCCGGCAATGGAGACGTATTCGCCGGTCCGAATATCGAGGTGAATCCCCGAGAGCGCGTGCGTTTCGACTTCATCGGTCAGGAAAACTTTGGTGACGCCGTCGAGGTGAATAAGGGTGTGGTTTCCGTTTTGCATGTTTTGTGGTGTTGAGGTGAAGCGGATTAGTTGAGGCGAATCCGGTCGTGCGAATCGTAAGCGCTGGTGTCGGACAGGATGACCTGGTCGCCGGCTTTGAGGCCGCTCAGGATTTCGATCGTGTTGACCGAGCTGCGGCCGAAATGCACGGGGGTGCGGACGGCTTCGCCGTTCGAGGAAAGTTTGAAGACGCCGACGGTGGCGCCGTCCTGCGCGAAGGCCGGGCGACCGACGAAGAGCACGTTGTCGAGTCGCTCGAGCTCGATCGTTCCGTCGACGCTCAGGTCGGGACGCGCGCCTTTGGGGAGCGCGCCATCGAGCGCGACATCGACGGTGACAGTGCCTTGCTCAACCGCGGGGTCGACGCGAATGACGTGACCGGCCACGATGCCGTTGCGCGTATCAATCGAGGCGGACTGGTTGATTTGAATATCTTTTGCCTGGGTCTCGGCAATTTTGATCTGGGCTTTCAATTTGGTCGGGTCAGCGACACGGGCGAGGTTGGTGCCGGCGGTCACGCGTTGACCTACTTCCACCGGAAGTTGCTGCAGCACTCCAGTCATGCCGGCTTTGACGTGGAGCGCTTCGACGTCGCGCGCTTTCAGTTTCGCAGCGGCGATGAGTTGATCCACCGTGGCCTGCTTGGCGGCAAGTTGCGGGTCGATCGAATCCCGGGCAAAGACGAGCCGCTTGTTCTCGATCTCGTCGCGGTTCAGGAGTTCATCGCGTTTGATGATGGAAGTCTTGTAGGCGAGGTCGGCGATGAGGCCGTTCTTCTTCAGGCTTTCATTAGTCTCCGCTTCCATCTTCGCCTGCAGATACTCCGAGTGGACCTGGGCGGTAGTGGATTCCTGGCTGAGAAGTTCGCGCTGTAAGGTCGCGCGGAGAGTCGTCAACTCCGCTTCTGCCGTCTTGGCCGCCGCCTCGGCATCGAGGGCCAATTGTTCCAGGTCGGGACTGGAAAGCTCCAGGATCACGGTGTCGGGTTGCACTTTTGCTCCTGGCCTAACGATGATTTTTTCGACCCGGCCTTCCTTGCTCGTCGCGATCCAGCGGATGTCTTCCGGCACGAGGGTGCCGAGGCCGCGCACCTGGCGGAGCATGGGGCCGCGCTTGACCGTGTCGACCCAGACTGAGGCGCGATCGACGCTCATCGCGGCCGGTTTCAAACGCGCCACCACCACGGTGATGAGGATGAGGCCGAGGAGCGAGCCTGCGCCGATGAGCAGGCGTTTCTTCTTTTTCTTGCGGGCTGCATCAGGGCGCGGGACATCCATGGACGAAGTGGCAGGTGTAAAGCCCGGAGCGCGCGCGGGCTCAGCGCCGGCAATCACTTCGAAGCTTCGTTGCATGATGTCAGATTCCCGCGCTTAAAGCACGCTCACGCTATGGATGAGGGTGGCGACGGCCTGGACGCTGTTCACGATCGGCAGGAGCGCGGTCAGAATGAGCGCCGCGAAAACGCCGGCGTCCACCGCAAAACTGCGCGGTGCTTCGTCCGCGAAATAGTCGTTGCTGATCTTGAAGAAGGCCGGCTCCTGGAATTTCACCGGTTCCCCGCAACTGCCGGGCAGCTTGCTGGTCTGGTAGTGCTGTTCGATTTGCGGAAAGTTCCGTCCCGGACGCGAAGCGCGCAGGTCGGATTCGTGCCGCTGTTTGTGGTCGAGTATTTGAGTTGTGGTTTTCATATTCTTTTGCCTCTTTCCTTTGAGATGCATTCCATCTCGCGTTTGGATTCAGAATTATTTCCTAAGGCGCCGCCACCTATTGCAATGCCCGTGCCAGCCGATTTTATTTTTATAAGTTGCTGACGATTAAGTTGTTGGGACGACAGAGAATTTTTCAACGACGGCGCTTTTGCCTCGACGTTGGGATTGGGCTGTCCCGATTGCGGGACGCGCTCATATCCCTGTTTGTCATCCTGAACCCCGAAAGCTTTCGGGGTGAAGGACCTCGCAGGCGTTCTCCGGCATCCGCCCACGATCGAAAGCTATCGAGCGGCGGGAATTGTTAGAGCGTTTTCAAGAAACCTGTAGCCGATTCGAAGCGCCGGAGGCGCGACCGACATTAGCCCCGGGCGTGAGCCCGGGGGGATTTGGCGTCTGCATTCAAGTTAGCCCCGAAGGGGCGACAGAGAACGCTCTCACTCCTTCCGCCCCTCC
>JBDTCM010000145.1:0-8255 GCA_039923575.1 Chthoniobacterales bacterium | reverse complement strand
CCTGGACCTGCGGAAGCAGGTCCCTCCGGAGGGACGCGCTTCCGCGCGTCCAGTTTCGCCACCACCAAGCGGGTCGCACACCCTATGGCAGGACGAGGGTAATCATGGCGGTCACGGCAAACGCAATGCTCAGGAGGACAATATAGATGAGGCTGCCGAGGCCAAACTTGAAGAGCGTGGCAAACCAGTTTTGCCGGTAAACGCGCCGGATCGCGACGAGCAACTGAATCACGACCGCGAACCCGAGGAAGGTGCAGGCGACCGCCGTCAGCGCGGTCGATTGCAGCGCGAGCAGAAAACCGAGGCCGATGATGAGGATGGTGCTGAGAAAAACGAAAGCGTGGGTGTGCAGCGCAAAGATGAGGTGCTCGATATAGAAGCGCCGCTTGAAGACGTAGAGAATTTTCAGCACGAGCGCGAAGAGCGGGATGCAGCAGAGCACCATCGGGGCAAGGTTCTGGATCAGTCCCTTGAGGAAGAGATCGGCCCGGTCGCCGCTCGGCCCGAGCTTTTCCTTGGCCCGGCGCTCGACCCATCTGCCGAAGGCCGGGACGTTATTTTGCCTGTCCAAATCTTCGAACATGACTTTCGGTTCTGGAGCGGGAGCCACGCTCGGCCCCGGCAGGGTGCTCCCGCCTAACGACATCCCGGGCGGCGGTGCAACCGGCAGCACCGGTTGGGGGGTGGGCCCAGTGGTTCCGATGCTGAAGTTCTTCTGATCAGCGCGTTGCTTCGTCTGCAGATGGGTGTCTTTCGCGAGATAATTGATGACGAGAAAGAAGAGGACGCTGGCGATGAGATAAACGCGCAACGGATGAATATGCCGGGCGCGCTTGCCCTCGATAAATTCATTCGTTAGTCGCCAGGGCTTGAAAAGGAGCAGCCCGAAGGATTGAAAGAAGCGCGCGTCGATGTTGAAAAACGCGTCCGCCGCATCGGCCAGGAGCGACCCGAAAGCGCGGTGATAATCGATCGCCGGCTGGCCGCACTGCGCGCAGAACGGACCCGTCAATGCGGCGCCGCAATTCTCGCAATGGGTTAAAGGCGGCCGCGCTTTTAGCTTCTTCCGAAACCATTTCCGGCCCGGATAATTCCCGAGTTCCGCCACGGCGGCATCTCCGAGAATCAGCGGCGTTTCATCGGACATCGAGCGGCAGACTATTCAGCCGGCGATGGGAAGTCCAATCTGGAAGCCGCTCAATTCCGCGCCCAGAAGAGCGCCGCTGTGCCGGCCACGCCGATGGCGCAAACGGTGAGCGTGTCCTCGATGAAATACGGGTAGGCCATGAGGGCGATCCCGATGAACATCGGCTTCCAAAGACTCAGACGTTTGCCGAAGATGAAGCCGACAAAACCGATGCTGCTGAAGACCAACCCGGCGAAAAGATTCGCTCCAGAAATTCCAGAAAAATTCGGCACGCTGCTCTGAGAGCTAAAACCACGCCAGCCCCCTTGTTAGGCACGAAGAGGTCCAAAACAAAGGGTTGACCGAGGCAAGCGCGCGGTGCCACGATGCGCCCACTTTCGCAAAACCGTGCGTCAGGCAACCGGAAAAACACCTGTGGCATCCAAACTTTTCAAGACCAAGAGCCCCGAGCTGCTAATTCGCGAATCCGAAGCGCCCGAGCGCAAAATGAAGCGCTCGCTGACCGCCTTCGACCTCACCTGCCTCGGGATCGGCGCCATCATCGGAGCCGGCATTTTCGCCCTCGCCGGGACGGCCGCGGCGGGAGAATCGGCGCACGTCGGCGAGTCGATCATCAAGACGCCGGTGCTCAATTTCATCATCTCGTGGGTTAACCACACCGATCTGGTCTTTGGCCGGCCAGCGGCGGGTCCGGCGGTGGCGCTTTCATTCGTGGTGGCGGCCATCGCCTGCGGATTCGCGGCCCTCTGTTACAGCGAGTTGGCCTCGATGATTCCGGTTTCTGGTTCCGCTTATACTTATTCCTACGCGACGCTGGGCGAGATCATCGCCTGGATCATCGGCTGGGATTTGATCCTCGAATACGCGGTCGGCAACATGGCCGTAGCCGTCGGATGGTCGGGATATTTTGTCCAATTGCTCGGCAATCTGCCGTTCGGGCTGCATCTGAGATTTCCCTTGTGGCTGGTGAGCGATCACACCACCGCCGGCACCATCATTGCCAAGGGCGGCGCCGCGCTCAGCGATTATTCTTCCACCGCGTTGCCCGTCATCATGGGTCATCCGATCGCCTTCAACCTGCCCGCGTTTCTCATCGTCATGGCGGTCACGGTGCTCCTCATCTACGGCATTCGGGAAAGCGCGACCGCGAACACGGCCATCGTCATCGTCAAAGTCGCAGTAGTGGTTTTCGTGATCGCCTTCGGTTCTTTCATGGTCAATCCAACCAACTGGCATCCCTTCATGCCAAGCGGCTTTGGCGGCGTTATGAGTGGGGCGGCGATTGTCTTTTTCGCCTTCATTGGCTTCGACGCCATTTCCACCACCGCGGAGGAAACCAAAAATCCACAGCGCGATCTGCCGATCGGGATGATCGCCAGTCTGGTCATCTGTACCATCCTCTACGTCCTGATGTCCTTCATTCTCACCGGGATGAAAAAATACACGGCCTACCTCGGCGATTCGGCCGCGGTAGCGACGGCCTTCGCGGCCAAGCCCTGGGCGCAGGCGCTCATCAGCGCGGGCGCGCTGGCCGGGCTCACCTCCGTCCTGCTCGTCTTCCAGCTCGGGCAACCGCGCATTTTCATGGCGATGGCCCGGGACGGTTTACTACCGCAATATTTTGCCAAGATTCACCCACGTTTTCGTACGCCTTACATTACGACCATCTGGACTGGAATCGTCGTCGGCGGCGTGGCGATGTTAACCGATATTGGTTCGTTAGCCGACCTGACCAACATCGGGACCCTCTTCGCCTTCGCGCTGGTTTGCTCCGGCGTCCTCGTCCTGCGCAAGAAGGATCCCAACCGACCGCGTCCCTTCCGCGTCCCGTTCGTGCCGCTCTGCCCCATTCTCGGGGTGCTTTTATGCGCCGCCCTCATGCTCAGCCTGCCGATCGAAACCTGGATTCGGTTCTTCATCTGGCTCGCGCTCGGTCTGCTGATTTACTTTTTCTATAGCGTGCACCACAGCCATCTCCGCCATGGCCTCGACACCGGCGACACGGAGAGGGAAGAAGTGCCGCCGATTAAGCCCTAACGAGATCTGGCGTCGGCAGGATTTAATCCAATCCGACGCGGCCGACGCTGCCCCCCGACCCGCTCTCACTTTCCATTCCACCTCGAACGGGTACGGTTGCCGGCGTGAGCGAATCGCTGCGGACCTTTGACCTGATCGGCACGCCGCTGCTCGCGACGAACTACGAACAGCTGATCGCGCATGCCCACGCGCTGGCCAGTGCTGGTGGCAGCCACGCGATCGACCTCACCAACACGCACATCGTCACCCTTCGCCGGCAGGACCCGCACTTCCGCGAGATCACGAGCCGGTTCGATTATTTCGTGCCCGACGGCATGCCCCTTATCTGGTGCCTGAATGCGCGCGGCGCCGCGCTGCGCGATCGCGTTTACGGGCCCACCTTCATGCGCCGCTGCCTCGAGGCGAGCCCCGCGCCGTGGACCCATTATTTGTTAGGCGGATCGGCCGAATGTATCGCGGCTTTGCGGGAGAGATTTTCCGGCGCCCGGATCCTCGGGACGCGCGACGGCTACTTCTCGCCTAACGAGGAGCCCGAAATCATTGCCGAAATCAACCGGCTTGCGCCCGATTTCATCTGGGTCGGGCTCGGCACGCCGAAGCAGCAGGATTGGATCCACCGCCACAAGGCGGAGATTCGGCGCGGCGTTCTCTTCGCGGTCGGCTTTGCCTTCGATGTCAATAGCGGGCTGAAACGCGACGCGCCGCCCTGGATGCAGCGGGCCGGACTGACCTGGGTTTTCCGCGGCCTCTCCGAGCCGCGCCGGCTGCTCACTCGTTACCTTCGCTTCAATACACTTTTCCTTTATTATCTGGCCAAAGATGCGCTCATTTCTCGTGGTGCCTGACAAATTCCTCGTCCTCCTCCTCGGCCTCGTTCTCGTTCCGTCCCTCCCGGCGTCAGAGAGCGCGCCTCCCTCCTTCATCAAAGGTGTGACCGTCTCCTGCCAGACCTACGGCTGGGAATGGGCCACGCCGGAAATGGCCAAGACGCTCGATGAATTGAAATCGCTCGGCGTGAACAGCATCGCGATTCATCCCTATGCCCAGATCCAGGAGGACGGCCACGTCCGCTTCCGCAACGATGGGAATCTGAGCTACATCTCGACCCCGCTCGACTGGGCGCGCGAGCGCGGAATGTCGGCCATGCTCATCCCTCACATCGCCTATTGGGGCACTAAATTTCTCTGGCGCGGGGAAATCAATTTCCAGACGAAGGAAGAGTGGGACTGCTTCTTCGGCGACTACCAGACCTGGATCGTGGAGATGGCGAAGGTGGCCGAAGCGCACGGCGCCCAGACATTCTGCATCGGACTCGAGTTCACGTACGCGCAAAAATTCGACGCGCGTTGGCGGAAAATCATCGCCGCCATCCGCGAGGTCTATCACGGCAAGCTCACCTATGGCGGCAATTGGGACAGCTTCGAGGAGGTCACTTTCTGGGACGCGCTCGATTACATCGGAGTCCTCGCCTATTTCCCCCTCACGAAAACCGAAAACCCGAGCCGAGCGGAGATCGCCGCGGCGTGGGATCGAAAGTGCGCGGAGTTGACGGCCTTCTCGAAAGCGCATGGCGACAAAAAAATTCTCTTCGTCGAGATCGGCTACAACGTGAGCGCGCGCGCCGCGGCCGAGCCCTGGGCCTTCAAAATGGGCGGCAACCATGCCGAGGAAGTGCAGCAACGCTGCATCGATGTCGCGCTCGATCTGCCCCTGCGCTGCCCGACCATTGCCGGAATGTATTGGTGGAAATGGTTCCCGGAGTTGCCAAATCCCGAAGAGGAAAACTACAAACTACAGACTCCCGCGATCAAGGAACTCATCGCAAAACACTGGCTGTAGACGTTTCGCTCTGCGAAACGCGGGGTAAGCCGTCGCCGCTCAAAAAAGCCTGTCCTGAGGCCACGCCAACACCCGCGTTGCCCAGAGGGCAACGTCTACACTTTGCGGCCGAACTTTTTCTCCAGTTCGCCTAACGAAATCTGAATCATGGTGGGCCGGCCGTGCGGGCAGCAATAGGGCAGCTCGCAGGCGAGCAGATCGCGGATCAGCTTTTCCACTTCCGGTTCGCGCAGGTAGTCGTTCGCCTTGACCGCGTGGCGGCAGACCGTCTTCGCGATCATGTCCTCGCCGAGCCGCAGCGGCGAAGTGCTGTTGCTGGCCGATTTCAGGCTGTCAATCACGTCCTGCAGAAGCCGCGCGGGATCAGCGCCACTCAGGAACGGCGGCAGGCTCTCGAGCTTGAAGGTGTGCCGGCCGAACTCCTCCACTCCCAGCCCCATCTTTTGCAACGTCGTCAGATTGCGCTCGATCCATTCCGCGTCGCGCGGCGCGAGCTCGATCACCTGCGGGAGGAGCAACCGTTGCGAGGGCACGCCTTTTTCTTCCATCCGGCGCCGCAGCTCTTCGAAGAGGATGCGCTCGTGCGCCGCGTGCTGATCGACCAGCACCAAACCCTCCGCATTTTCCATCAGGACATAGAGCTTGTTCAGGACTCCGAGGATTTGGAACTGCGAAGGCGCGCTCTGCGCTTGGTCGTTAGGCGCGGACCGCCGTGCACTCACCGCCGGCTGTTCCACTTCAACCGCAAGACTCGGTTGCCTCTCGTCCGCGAGCGGAGCAACAAACCGTGGTGAGGGCGGCCTAACGATCGACGGGTCGGCCGAGACCGGAGCGCGAAACTGTTCCTGCCAGCTTTCCCGGTCGCTCTCGAGCGTGCGCCGGATCGCCGCCACGACCGCTTCGCGCACTCCCGCCGGATCGCGAAAACGCACTTCGCGTTTCGCCGGATGCACGTTCACGTCCACCTCCGTCGGATCGAGTTCGACGAAGAGAAACGTGACCGGAAACTGCCCCTTCATGAGCGCGGTGTGATAGCCCTCCTTCAAGGCCGCGGCGATGACCGGGCTCTCGATCGCGCGACCGTTGACGAAAACGAACTGCTGTGCCCGGCTCGCCCGGCTCACGCCCGCCTGACCGATAAATCCGCGCACGCGCAATTTGCCCCGCGCCGCCGGCTCCACTTCGAGGAGGCGCGCGAGCAATTCGTTCCCGAGGAGATCGCGAATCCGTTCCCGCAAATTCTTCGTCGCCGGAAGTTGGAAGACGAGGCGCTCGTCGCGCACGAACGAAAACGCGATCTCGGGATGGGCGATCGCCCGGAGATAAAGCTGGTGCTCGATGTTGCGCGTCTCGGTGTTCTCGGCGCGGAGAAATTTCCGGCGCGCCGGCAGATTGTAGAAGAGTGAGCGCACGTCGATCTGCGTGCCCGGCGCTTCGCCTCCATCGCGCACCGTTTCGATCTTTCCGCCCGACACCAGCACCTCCGTCCCCGCGATCGCTTCTTTCTCCCGCGTCGTTAGGCGAAAACGCGCGACGCTCGCGATGCTGGGGAGCGCCTCTCCGCGAAAACCAAGAGTCGTCACCGTCGCCAGATCGGCCGCCGTACGGATTTTGCTCGTCGCATGCCGCTCGAGGCAAAGGAGCGCATCGTCGCGATCCATCCCGCTCCCATCGTCCGTCACGCGGATGAGCGAGATGCCGCCGCGCCGAATCATCACCTCGATCGAGTGCGCCTCGGCATCGATGCTGTTCTCGACCAATTCCTTCACCACCGAGGCGGGACGCTCAATCACCTCCCCCGCCGCCACCTGGCTGGCGAGCGTGTCGGAAAGAAGGCGGACGCGGCTCATGCGAGCCTGAATTTTAGAATCGCACCTCCCGATTGCGAACGAAAAGCGTTTGAAAGGAACCTTCCCACGCAGTTCTCTACGATTGTCGTGATTTCAGCAGGAATTGCGAACTGACCGCCCAAGCCAATCCAAACGGCATTTGAACCGCTGAAGGAATCAGCCAGGCGAACCAGATGCGTTGGTGCCAAACGAGCCAGCAAGCGCCGCATGCGATCCCAATTGATATCAAGAGCGAGAGAAGTGTGGCCCTGGACGAGCGCAACAGGGCCAGGCCACCTGCGACCAGGCCCACGAATACGATCAGGGCAATTTCCCGACTTATCGGAATTCGCGTCAGCCATTCCCCCCGCAGGAGATTAAGTAGGATGGTCGCATGAACCTCCGTGCCTTGGATAAACGCATGGCTTGGATTAGTGAACGGGAATGGTGTCACAAAATAGTCGGTCCCAAGGGTGTCGGGCTTGCCACCGATCAGGACAATCTTGCCGTTGAAATAGCCGGGTGGAAGCCTTCCCGGAGCAAGCACGTCTCCAAAACTTACTGAGGAAAAGCTACCTGGGGGACCGTAGTAATTCAGCCATAGAGATCCAAGCGCATCGCGGCTGCTCCTCGTGATCGGCGCTCCAAGTGCTTCCGCCGCTCTCCACGTAGCGGTCGGCGTCTGGTTCGTTCCAAAATAAATCTGGCGCACTCCGTAATCAGGATCCACCGGGTTGAAAACCAAAAGTCCCCAACCAAGCGCGGCTTTGCGAAGCGGTTTGATTGGCGGAAAGACGCGCACTGAGACCACGCCCTGCCTTTCGGTATTCTCCTGGACGCCGCCTAGAATTACTTTTCCGTTCGCCCGAATCGCATCCGCAAAAGCGGCGTCGGCGGCGGGATCGGCGGCCGGTCCGTCGAAGCTGATATTGTAAAAAACAAGGCGCGCCTTTTCCTGCGTCAGGCGTCCAGCAGAGGAACATGGAGTGCGCGACTCCAGACATCCTCAACTGGCTGGTTCAGCTTCTGGGCAGAGGCGGCATCAAGGTATACGATAGTGACGCCGTGCGGATCGAGGTTTGGGCGCCAGCGGAAAGGGAGATCGTAGCTTGCCTGCACTAAGAGCCGGCCCATCGAAAACTCGAGGCCGGCTATTCCCAACGCGATGGCCAACAATCCGCCAATTGCCGCGACTTGGTAACGACGCAACAAGTGACTGCGTTGTTCCGCCTTCTTACGGAGTGCAAGACCGCGGAGGCTGACCGCCAAATTTTTGGGCTCATCCGGAAAGTTTGTGTCAACTAAGAGCCAGTTAGAATGAACTTTGATTCGTGCAGGCTATAGAGTTTGAGAATGAAGAAGGTCTGATCGCGATAGCCATAGGCTTTGCGTTTGAGGGTCTT
>JBDTCM010000144.1:0-2776 GCA_039923575.1 Chthoniobacterales bacterium | reverse complement strand
GGGCGAGACTCCGTCGAGCCTGGGGGGAGACATCGTTTGCGTAGCGGCGCGCTCCCCCAGGCTCGACGGAGTCTCGCCCTACCAGCTGCAACATCCCCTCGTGCTCTTGCTCGAATTCCTTCGCCACCGATTACGATCGCGAGCATGAGCACGAACAACGAGGGCACAGAATGAACAATCCCTCCACGTCCCTTGTCTCTCTCCCGGTGAATTTGCATCGCTCATGCCCGTGCCTATGCTAAGCCCGAATTGAGCATGAAGAGTTTCCTTTCACTGCTCGTTGCATTCGCGAGCGCCACTTCCGCTCTTGCGCAGGCTCCGGCACCCGATCAACCCGTCCTCCCGCGCACGACCAACATCCTCGAAGCGATGATCGCGGCTGGGCCGGTGATGCTCCTTCTTTTCCTCCTCTCCGTTTTCTCGGTCATGTTGATCATCGTCTATTTTTTCACCATCCGGCGCGGCGCGGTCGTGACGCGCGGCTACATGGCCACGGCCGATGCGCTCTTGCGCAAACGCGATTATCTCGGGCTGCTCGCGGTTTCCAATCGTCACGGCGAAGCGATCGCGCGCGTCGTGCAAAAAACGCTCGATTTCATGACGAAAAACCCGACCGCGGACTTCGCCCAGGCGCGCGAAATCGCCGAAACCGAAGGCACGCGGGTCGCCACGAATTTGCATAACCGCGTCACCTACCTGGCCGACATCGCGACGATCGGACCGCTCGTTGGATTGTTCGGCACCGTCATCGGAATCATCCGCTCTTTCGGCGCGCTCGGTTCCGAGCTTGGCCCGACCCGCTACATCCTCCTCTCCAAGGGCATCAGCGAGGCGCTCATTAACACCTGCGGCGGTCTCGCCATCGGCATCACAGCGATGATCTTTTACGCTTTTTTCCGCGGGCGCGCGCAGCGGCTCATCTCCGATCTCGAATCCGCCACCACCCATCTCGTCGCGTTGCTCTCGCTCCAGCAAACCCGGCGGCGCGAACGCGCGCCGGCCCTGCTCGAAGATGAATTTTGATCGACGTTAGGCGTCGAAACATGGGCGTCCCTCCCGGACACCGACCGGCCAGATGAACTTCCGCAGTCGCACCGCTTCGCAACATCCCGGCATCCAACTCGCCCCGTTGGTCGACGTGCTGCTTCTGCTCCTCATTTTTTTCCTCATCACCTGGAACGCGGCCCGCAACGAAAACGAGCTCGACGTGAAGGTGCCGAAAGCGAGCGCCGCCAGGGAAAAATCGGCCCCGATCGGCGACGTGATCGTGAATGTGAAAGCCGATGGCAACGTTGTGGTCAATCGCCGCACTCTTTCCGGATCTGACCTGACGACGATGTTGCAGGCGCTGGTCAAGCTCAACCCCGATCAGGCGGTCGTGATCCGCGGCGATGAAGCGGGCGCCTACCGAAACATCATCGGCGTGCTCAACATTTGCAGCGAGGCCGGCGTGACCAACGTCGCCTTCGCCACCGCCAAATGAAGTGGGCGCAGGGCCAGGCCGCGTTCCTTTTCGCGGCCGCAGTTTTGTTTTCCGGTCGTCCCACCATCGCGCAAACGCCGGTCCCGATCCGGCGCGCTCAGCCCGTCGAGCAGGCACCCATCCCGCGCGCTCTACCGGTCGAGAGCGAGACTCCGGCGGCGGAGCCCACGATCAAGCGGGCGATCCCCGTTCCCGCCGAGCAATCTGCGCCCGCGCCCAACCTCAGCCCCGCCGGAGCGGACGCCCTGCCGGGAGAGACGACGGAGTCGCCCGAGCAACGCCAGCTCATCTACGCGAACGCCCTTTTCGGTCGCAAACTCTACGATCTGGCGGTTCCGGAATACGAAAAATTTCTCGGCCTTTACCCGAACTCGCCCGATCGCGTGACCGCGCTTTTCTACATGGGCCAGGCGTATCGCGCGCTCAACCGCACCGCCGCCGCGCGCACCAGTTTCCAAAACGTGCTGCGCGAGTTTCCGGACGCCGAACTGGCGGGGCCCGCTTCCTACGGTCTCGCCGAGATCTTTTTTAACGAAAAAGATTTCAGCTCGGCCCTGCCGCTTTTTCATCGCGCCGCGGCGAAGGTGAAATCGTCCGCCCTCGCCCTCTCCGCGCGCTACTTTGAAGGGCGTTGCCTCGAAAATCTCGATCGCAAGGATGAAGCGCGCGATGTTTATCAGCAGGTCATCGCGGTCAGCAATCCGAATCCCTATCGCGATGATTCGCGGCTCGCGGTCGGGGCCATCTTCCTCGCCAACGGCCGCAAAGGCGAGGCCCTGAAACAATTTGAAGCGCTCATCGGCGAGACGAGCAAGCCCTCGCTCAAAGCCGAGGCGACGGTGCGCGCGGGTTTGCTCGCACTCGATCTCGCGCAATCGGATAAGGACAAACCCGACCAGGCAATGATCGCGAAGGCGACCGCCTTGTTGCAAAAGGGACGCACCTTGCCGGATGCGGGACGCTGGAGTGGAGTCGCCGCGGTGGGTCTGTTGCGTCTCGAATATCAGTCGGGCCAATACGAGCAAGCGGTCGCCGAATTTCAGAAAAGCAAGGACCAGGTCCCCGAGGAATTACGCGCCGAGATGATGTTGCTCGCCGGCAACAGCCAGCGCCAGCTTGGCCACGCCAAAGAAGCGCAGGATCTTTATCGGCAGATCATTCAGAAATATCCGGCTAGCGACGAAGCCAAAGACGCCCGCTACCAGCGTTTGATCGGGCTCTACAATGCGAACGATCCCGCGTTGAAGGATGAGATCGATCAATTTCTCAAGGAAAATCCCGAGGGGACCTGGT
>JBDTCM010000143.1:0-2886 GCA_039923575.1 Chthoniobacterales bacterium | reverse complement strand
GGATCACCGCTGTGATCCGATCGGCGCTCGCACGCCGTGCCGCGTCCACCATGATGAGTAACTCCATCAGGTGCTCGTTCGTCGGCGGGCAGGTCGGCTGGACGATGAACACGTCGCGGCCGCGAATGTTCTCGTCGATCTTGATGTAAGTCTCGCCGTCGGGGAACGAGCTGATCGTCGCCTGGCCGAGCGGCACGCCGATGAACTTGCAGATCTTCTCCGCCAGCGCGCGATTGGCGGAGCCAGAAAAAACTTTGAGCTCGGGTTGGAGAGCAAACATGCGTCGGGGGCCGTTACCTTAGGCGCGAACGATTACCCTTGGCAAAGAAATCCGCGCGTCCCTTCGAGATCCCTGCCCGAAAAAACCGGAGGCGACGGAACTCCTCCCGTCGCCTCCGACAAACAAACCAGAAACAAATCTACTTCCGAACCTCAGGGGTTAGCTCCCCTGCGATGGTTCAAGAAATACCAAAACTGCCTCGCGGCGTCAATACAACTTTGCGCGATGCGCCGAGCTACCCAGCGAAACTAGCTCGCACCTTCGCCTTCTTCTCCTCCCAATCCTCGTGCAACCGGCGCAGCTCCGTCGCGAGCTGCTTTTCCAGCTTCTCGAATTCTTCGAAAGTGCCGCTCAATCCCGCTTCCTTGAGTTTCTCCTGCAAAAACAATTCCTTCTCCGCGATCTTCGCCTTGTAGGTGGAATCGATCTCTGCGATCTGCGCTTTCTGTTCCTCGGTCAGCGTGACCGTCGGCGCCGTTTTCTCGAGCCGTTCCATCGCCAGTTCGTAAGCTGATTTCATATTTTTCTCCTAATCCTGCTCCTAATCGTCCTCGTCCTCGTCCTCGAATTCCTGATCCCGATCCTAATCGTAATCGCTTCGTTGCACACCCGAAATCCGCCCCTAAATTCCCGCTCCGCATGCCCGCGAAGATCCAACTCCTCAGCACCGATTTCGACGGCACCCTCGTCTCGCACGCGAGCGACCCGGTCTTCGACCGCGACTGCATGCAACTCATCGCCGACCTCCAGCGCGACGGCGCCATCTGGGCGATCAACACCGGCCGCTCCGTCGGCCTACTCGAGGAAGGCCTGGAAGATTTCGCCTTCCCGCTGCTGCCCGATTTTATCCTCACCAGCGAACGCGACGTCTCCCGCCCGACCAAATACGGCTGGGAACCCTACGGCGATTGGAACGCCCGCTGCGCCCAGGCCCACGCCGAGCTTTACGACTCCGCCTCCGCGATCCTCGCCGAGGTGGTCGATTTCGTCAGCCACCGCACCAAAGCCCGTGTCATCTACGAATCCGACGCGGTCGCGGGCCTGATCGCGACGAGCGAAGAAGAGATGGATCGTCTGGCCAAATTCATCGACCAGGCCAAGGCCGGCGAGCCGAAGTTCCATTACCAGCGCAACACCGTTTCCCTGCGCTTCTGCCACGCCGACTACCACAAAGGCGCGGCCCTGGAGGAACTTTCTCGCCTAACGGAGATCCCGCGCGAAGCGATCTTCGCCGCGGGCGATCACCACAACGACATCTCGATGCTCGACGGCCGCTACGCCGCCTTTTCGTCCTGTCCCGCCAACGCCATCGACCCCGTCAAGACCGCCGTGCGCAACGCCCACGGCCGCGTCGCCGAAAAAGCATTCGGTGCCGGCGTCCACGAAGCCTTACAGCATTTCCTGTTGTAGCCGGGATCCCTGATCCCGGCCGCGAAGCGCCCATTGTAGCGGCGTCTCTACGAGCGCCGTTCATCTTTCGAGCGGGCCACGATTCGGCGGTCACAGACCGCCGCTACAAAGCGCGCGCGATGACCGACCCAACGGTGTTGAGCGTTGCATCACGAGACGCGCGAAATAAGATCCTGCGCATGGACGCGATCGCCGAAAAGCTGGACACAAAACTGGGCAAGTGGAAACCGGAAATCGCACAGGAAGTTCGCGCGCGCGTCTCGCAAGTTATCGACGCGGCTGATAACGACGTTCTCGATCTAGTTCGTTCGCGCGCCGCTGCGCAGGAAGCCCTGGACCAACTTGGGCGAGATTAACTCTCTCCGTGCTCGATCCGCTCGGCGAGCACGCGCAAGCCGAGAGCCTCAACTCGAGCCACCGCCTCATCGCGGGTAGCACCGTATGACAACGCGCCGGCTGTCCGCGGAATCTCGGCGATCCAGCGGCCATCGCTCTCCTGCTCGGTCTCCACGGTGAACATCACGACTGGATAATAGCGTAAAGCGCATGCGGATAGAAGAAGCGTATGTCAGCATCCCCAGCGCGCACCCTCCAACTTTCATACGATCAATCCTTTTACCTGCCACAAGGCGATGCCCCCAATCTCTCCCTTGGTGTAGACTAGCGCCGTGAAGCATTCGATTTACCGCATCACCTCCTGCGAATACATCGCTCCATATTCTTTGCGTCTGCAGTTCAACGACGGTCTGTCGCGCACGATTGATTTCGAGCCGATTCTTGAGGGCGAGCTTTACGGGCCGCTCCGCGACCCGGCGGCTTTCGCTCAAGCCACGTTAGACCCGGAGGTCCACACCGTCGTCTGGCCCTGCGGAGCCGATTTCGACCCGGCCACGCTCCACGGTTGGCCCGAGCACGAGGCGGCTTTCCGTGCCGCAGCCGAATGCTGGAAACATGCCAGCGCAAACACCTAGGCCGCTTGTGTAGGCCGGGGGGCACGAAGCTTTGCGGCATTTCCTGTTGTAGACGGGATCGCTGATCCCGGCCGCGCTCACTCATTCGGCAGGGCTCTTCTGAGAAGCCACGGATGAACACGGATTTACACAGATAAAAACCAAATCCGAATCCGTGTTAAAACCGTGTTACGGTTGCACCTTTTCGATCTTGATTCCAAGTTCAGCGAATAGGTCATTCGGTAC
>JBDTCM010000142.1:0-3824 GCA_039923575.1 Chthoniobacterales bacterium | reverse complement strand
AAGTGATCAATGCGCTCATGATCAATGCGCGCGAAGCCATGCCTAACGGCGGCCGGGTTAACGTTTGCGCCGAGAATATGCAGCTCGACGAAAAAAGCGGGTTGCCGCTGGAGCCGGACCGCTACGTCAAAGTCGCCATTACCGACCATGGACCGGGAGTACCGTTCGATCTGGCCGGGAAGATTTTCGATCCTTATTTCACAACCAAAACGGCCTCGACCGGTCTCGGTTTGGCGATCAGCTACTCGATCATCCGCAAGCATGGCGGCTTCCTTCACCTCGAAAAAAATTCGCCGAGCGGCGCGACCTTCACTTTTTATCTCCCCACCGCCGCCGCCAAAGTGCTGAGCGATCCGCTTCAGCCTAACGAAGCCGCCTTTCCCTTTTGCGACAAGCGCGTCCTCATCATGGACGACGAGTCGGCCATCCGCGAACTCACCTCGCAACTTCTCGAAACCATGGGCTACGAAGTGACGGCCGTGCCCGACGGCGCGGAAGCGATTCGGATTTACGAGCGCGCGTTGCGCAAAGGCGAACATTTCCTCGTCGTCATTCTTGATGCCACCGTCCGGGGCGGCCTCGGCGGCGTCGAGACGATCGAGCGCCTGCGCAACATCGATCCGGACGTCAACGCCATTATCTGCAGCGGCTATTCCGACGAAGCCGCGCTCTCCCAATTTCTTTCCTACGGATTCCGCGGGGCGCTGCCGAAACCGTTTAGCCGGCGCGAGCTGGCGGACGCTATGCAAAAAGCGGTCAAGGGCGCGGCCCAGGCCCTGATGGTTCGTTAGGCAATCTAGCCTTTGGGCAGTTTCTTCAATTCCCCAATAAAGGCGCCCGGTCCGCCCGGCTCGTAACCGAGTGCGCCGAGCGGCTTGCCTTCCCCGTTCAGGACCACAATGGTGGGGAACCCCTCGACCCCATACTTTTCTGCGAGCGCCCGGTTTTGGCTCCGCACTTCGTTGCTGAGCGGTTTGGCACGCGGAAAATCCACCGTCACCAGGACGAGGTTCTGTTTTGCGTACTCCGCAAACTCCGGCTTCGAGAAGACTTCCGCTTCCAGCCGCATGCACCAGCCGCACCAATCGGAGCCGGTGAAGTTGAGGAGGAGCAACTTATGGCTGGCTTTCGCTTCCTCCTGGGCCTTTGGGAAATCGGTCAGCCAGGTCGCCTCGGCTCGGGCGGAACTGAGAGCCAAAGCAGCGCAGGCGACCGCGAGGAAAAGGGCACGAAAGGTTTTCACACACAACCATTCGGCGACAGAGCGCCTTCCTGCAAGAGAAGCGTCAGCCTGGAGTGCAACGCGCCAGGGAAAGAGGAAGTGCCCGCGGACAGGGTGACTGCCCGCGGGCAACAAAAAATTGCCCTCAGCTCCAGAGGTGAGGCTGACGAACGTTAGGCGATTAACCTTTGAGGTGTCCCGAGACGAGTTTCGTCATCTCGAACATGCTCACCTGGCTCTTGCCGTTGAAGACCGCGCGCATCGCGTCATCGGCATTGATTTGGGTGCGTTTCTTTTTGTCCTGCAAGCCGTTCTTCTTGATGTAGTCCCAGAGCTTCTTGGTCATTTCAGAGCGTGGGAGCGGCTTCGAGCCAACGATCATCGAGAGTTTTTCGTCCGGCTGAACGGGCTTCATGAAAGCTGCGTTGGGCTTGCGTTTGGTGGCTGTTTTTTTGGCTGTGGTTTTGGGCATAGACGCTGCTTAATCGCTCGGCTGCGAGAGAGCAATACTAATTTTTCACTGAGGGGAAAAAAATCACGCCTTCTCAGACCGCTCGCCACACGACCAAAGCGGCCAGATCGTCCGCCAAAGACCCGCCGTTTTTGGGCGCGGTGCGTTGCAGAATTCTGTCCAGCAACGCTTGCGCGCTCGGGGCATCCTCCGTCATCAGGCCTTGCAAGCGCGCCGGCGTCCAGCGCTCCGCTTCCGTTTTCGCCGGTCCGTAGAGTCCATCCGTGTGCAGCAAAAAACCGTCCCCGGGTTGCAAGTCGATCGTGGTCTCGACGAACTGCGAATTCTCGAGCAGGCCTAACGGAGGCGCCGACGATGTCACCATTTCCGCCGCGGCCGCGCGCCGGGCGACGAGCAACGGAGGGTGACCTGCGCCGACCACGCTGGCCCGCCCGCTGACCGCATCGAGCGCGACACACATCGCGGTCATGAAGGAGCGCGTTCCGAAAATGCTGCGAAAATCGCTGTTGACCGCTTCCATGATCTCCGCCGGCCGCGCGTGTTCCCCGCTGCCATGCTGGAAGAGCAACTTGGCTAACGTGGTGAGCAGAGCCGCCGCCGCGCCATGCCCGGTCGCATCGGCGATCCAGAACAGCGTGCGTCCATCCGTCATCCGGAGCCAGCCATAAATATCGCCGCCGACCTGAATCACCGGCTGGTAGGCGGCTGCTACTTCCCAACCGGGCAGGAAGGGAGGCTTCTGCGGAATGAGCGATTGCTGGGTCAGCCGGGCCGCGGCCAGGTCGCGCTCCAGATTTTCGCGCCATGCTTCCAGTTCATCGTTTTGCTGTTGCAACTGCTGCCGCAGCGATTGCAGGCGCAACTGCGTGTCGATCCGCGCCCGCAGCACCGGGAGGTTGATCGGCTTCGTCACAAAATCATTCGCGCCCGCTTCCAAGCAGCGCACCTCGCTTTCCTCCCCGCCGTCTCCGGTCAGCATGATCGCCGGCAATTGCGCGATGGCCGGATCCTCGTCGGAGCGCAAGCGTGACAAGAACTCCGCCCCGTTGAGTTCCGGCATATGGAAATCAAGCAGGAGCAGGGACGGCGCCTCTCCATGCAGGAGTTCGAGCGCCTCGACGCCACTGGCCGCCTCGCGACAGAGATAGCCCGCCGCGTTCAAGGCCCGCGCCAGCATGCGCCGACTCGCGCGATCGTCGTCGATGATCAGAATGGCTTCTCTGTTCCGCTCCATTTTCTAGTTTTGATTCGGCCAGAAGCGTCCGTGAATATGTATTTTTATCAGGATTTCAGTGCGGCCGGGCTTGGCGCTGCAAATATTCTTTGTCACTCGCGACCGAATGAATTACAAACGGAGGCTGGCCGTCCACGGGAAATACTTTATGAAACGATCCATCTCGCTCGCGTTACTCACGACCCTGTTAGTCGCTGCCTGCACAGAACCGGAGCCGCCGCGACGTCAGCGCGCCAGGACCTATCCGCTAGTCCCCGAGACCCAGTACTCGCCCGTCCCGCAGCCCTTCGAGCAAGGCGGTGCGCCCTCGCCGACCCCGAACTTCGCCGTCACGCCCACCCCGCCTCCCGATGTCGCGGCCACGGCCGCACCAGTCAAGCAGACCAAGGGCGACATTCCCTATGGTATTCCGGTGCCGAGCAAACCGGGCTTCGTCACCAGTCCCTACGCCCCCAATCAGGGTTACGTCGATGTCCGCGGCTTTCCGCCCGGCACCGAGGTGCGCGATCCCTACACGCAGAAAATCTTTCTCGTCCCCTAACGAACGAGCCCTCCTGCGCCGGGCGGTCTGACGTCGGTCGCACCGCCTCTCTTGCACGGTGCTGGACATTTCCGCGCAACTTGGGATTCTTCTCCACGCTTGCCGGCGAGTTGGCGACCGGAGCCTCTTTTTGCTGAACCATGGATGACCTTCGGATAAAACGCGCGCCGCGGATCGAGGCCGAGATCAACGTCTCGGGCGATAAGAGCATCTCGCATCGCGCGGTCCTGATCGCGTCGCTCGCGAACGGGCCCTGCGTCCTGCGTGGATTTTCCCGCAGCGCCGATTGCATGAACACCGTCGTCGCGATGCGCGCGCTCGGGATCAAGATCGAGCAGCCCGAGCCCGAGGTCCT
>JBDTCM010000141.1:0-2707 GCA_039923575.1 Chthoniobacterales bacterium | reverse complement strand
GAATTGCCAACCACTCTCGCGTTTCGCAGAGCGAAACGTCTACAACGGCGCGATTGCACGCAAAAAAATGCAACTTCCGCCTTGCTCAAGGCGCTAGCGCTTCGTTAACGTCGCCGCCGTTCGTCCGACCCATGCACAAACCGCGCCTCACTTTTTGGCAGATCTGGAACATGAGCTTCGGCTTTCTCGGCATCCAGTTCGGCTTCGGCCTCCAACTCGCCAATATGAGTGCGATCTATGCCAAGCTCGGCGCGGAGCCGGACAAGATTCCGATCCTCTGGCTGGCCGGTCCAATGACCGGCCTGATCGTGCAGCCGATCATCGGCTCGATGAGCGATCGCACCTGGAATAAACTCGGCCGCCGTCGTCCCTATTTCCTCGTCGGCGCGATTCTTTCCAGCATCGCGCTTTTCTTCATGCCGGATGCGCCCCTTCTGTGGGTCGCGGCCGGGATGCTTTGGATCCTCGACGCTTCCATCAACGTCAGCATGGAACCGTTCCGCGCTTTCGTGGCCGACAAGCTCAACATGGAGCAACGCACCGCCGGCTTTGTCATGCAGAGCTTTTTCATCGGTGTAGGCGCGGCGGTCGCCAATGCGCTCCCGTCATTCTTCAAATACATGGGCGTGACTGGCCAGGCGGCCAACGGCGTTCCGCTCACCGTGCAGTATTCATTCAAACTCGGGGCCGCGGTCTTTTTTCTCGCCGTTCTCTGGACCGTCTTCACCACGAAAGAATATCCGCCGGCCGACATGGAGGAATTCGAGCGCGCTCGGCGCGCCCATGAGCCATTCCGGATTCAGCCCGTCTTTCTCCTCGTTGGCGCCTTGGCCGGCGCTTTCCTCGGCGCCTCCCGCGGCGCGCTCGTCGATCATCACCTCACGCTCTGGCATATTCTCGCCGGCGCGGGCATCGGCGCGGTGATCGCGTCGGTCCTCTCGAAGCCCGAAGTCGCGGTCGCGATCCGCGAGATGCCGAAAACGATGCGGCAACTGGCGGTCGTCCAGTTCTTCACCTGGCTCGGGCTTTTCTGCATGTGGATGTTCTTCAGTCTCGCGACCGCGCAGCAAATCTTCGGCGCGACCGATCCCAAATCGCCGCTCTTCGATCGCGGCACGGAATTGGGCGGCCAGACCTTCGCGATTTATTCGATCGTCTGCTTCGCAGTCGCGTTCGCCTTGCCGAAGCTTGCCGGCCTAACGAGTCGAAAAACGGTGCATTCGCTCGCCCTGCTCTGCGGCGCGGCCGGGTTGCTCGCGACTTATTTCATCCACGATCAAACCCTTTGGAAATGCACCATGATCGGTGTCGGCATCGCATGGGCCTCGATCCTTTCCATGCCCTACGCCATTCTCTCCGGCGCGCTCCCGGCGCATCGGATGGGCGTTTACATGGGCATCTTCAATTTCTTCATCGTCATTCCCGAGATCCTCGCTTCCCTCGCGCTTCAGCCGGTCGTGAAGCAATTGTTCAACAACGACCCGGTCAAAGTCGTCATGCTCGGCGGCGCGTCGTTGCTTGTCGCCGCGCTCGTCACCCAGCTCGTGCATGAGCCGGCGCATGGGAGCGATGCGCAGCTCGACGAGATCGCGCGGGATGAGAGCGTGATTCTTTCTGCGGTCCCACCGGAAAGCCCGTTGGTCTAGACGTGATCGAAAACCGATGGCTGGTCTTTTTCTCCCCGCTACTTTATTCCTAGGCCTGATGTCAGCGGCATTCGTCAGCGAGGGTTCAGGCGTGCAATTCTCCGTCGCGCAGGAGCGGCTCACGGTAAAACTCTCCGGCACGGATCTCGGTCCTGGGCGGACCTTGTTCGTTGCGCTCCGGGCGGGGCCGGAGCCGGGCTCGGCCGTGATCCCGTTCGGCGAAAACTTCGAAGGCTCGACGATGTTTTTGCCGTTTCAGGCCGACCATCTCTACTTCGTGCAGGTCGGCGACGGCTCCGGCAAAATTTTCGAACGACGCTGGGAGAACTGGAAATGGAGCGACCGGCGCGTTGCGCCTAACGACGTCGCCTGGGACGCGTCCGAAGCCACGTTGCGTCTGCCGGTGCCGGGTTTGAAGAAGATCGATGCGGCGGTTTACGCCAAGGATTTTCGCGACGGCAAGACCTGGGGGCGCCTCAGCGCTGCGCAAGATCCGGCCGTCGCGCCCGGGGAAGGGGACAAGTACATTCCGCATTATTGCGAAGTGGACTTGAGCGCGAAGGGAGCGCCCTCGGTCAAAGTTCGCAGCCGGCACGGCCATGACTCCGGTCGTCCGCGCATCTATCAGCTTTTCGTCAGACTCTTCGGCAACGTCAACGAAACCCGCCAGCCTAACGGCACCTGCGCGATCAACGGCGTCGGCAAGTTTAACGACATCAACGACGCCGCGCTCGCCTCGCTCCAGAAGCTCGGCTTCTCGCACATCTGGCTGACCGGCGTCCTGCAACAGGCGACCGGCACCGATTACTCCGAGATTGGGCAGCCGGCGGACGATCCCGATTTGCTCAAGGGCATCGCGGGCAGCCCGTACGCGATCAAAGATTACTTCGATGTGTCGCCCGATTACGGGGTCGACCCGAAGAAGCGCCTGGCGGAATTCAAGGCGCTCCTCGATCGCCTGCATAAGCATCAACTCAAGGCGGTGATCGATTTCGTGCCGAACCACGTCGCGCGTTGTTATCACTCCGACATCAAACCGGAGAGCGACTTCGGGACGGGCG
>JBDTCM010000140.1:0-3709 GCA_039923575.1 Chthoniobacterales bacterium | reverse complement strand
TCTCGTCCGCTGCGCCCACTCTTCTCAAAACCATCACCGTCGATCGCGGAGTGATGTCTCTGGCCGTCAGTCATGATGGTGCGCAGTTTTTCTGCTGCCCCTATGCCAACCCTTACGCACTTCCCTTCCCAGTCTTTGCGGGCGGGGACCTAACAAAATTACTTGGGCAGTTCCAATGCGATAGCGGCCCGTCGCAACTCATCTTTAGTGCCGACGACACCCTCGCTTTTGCGGCGCCTGCCAGTGGTCCGACCGTCGAGGTCTTCGACACGAAAACGTTCGCCCGAGTGCAGAGCATTACGCCGCCGGGAGAATATTCAGGGGGCCTCGCCGTTGATAATACCAACCAATACCTGATCGTGAACAGTGGCGGCAACGACATCGCGAACGGAATCAAGATCTTTCTCATTCATCCACCTGCTCCGTCCGCTCCGCATGCCCTGCTTAACGTTTCCACCCGCACCCATGTCGAGGGCGGTGACAACGTTGAGATCGGCGGTTTTATCATAACGGGCGGGAACCCTAACACCGTGGTATTGCGCGCGATCGCTCCTTCGCTAAGCGCCGCCGGTGTATCTGGTGCCATGGCGGATCCTCTGCTGGAACTGCATGATGCGACGGGTGCGCTCGTGATCGGTGATGACAATTGGAACGCGACCCGCCAGGAGGTGATTGAATCGGGCCTGGCGCCGCTCGACGAACATGAGGCGACGATCGTGACGACCCTCGCCCCCGGAGCTTATACTGCTGTATTGAGCGGAGTCCGGCAAAGCAGCGGCGTGGCCTTGGTCGAACTGTTCGACTTGGCGCCCGGTAACTCGAGCGTCGCCAACATATCGACTCGCGGCAAAATTGAGACTGAGGATAATATCATGATTGGCGGTTTCATTATTGGTGGGAGCCTGGATACCAGGATCCTTGTCCGGGCGATTGGCCCTTCGCTGGCTGGCAGCGGCGTGTCTGCTCCCCTGCAAGATCCCGTATTGGAATTGCACGGAGGCAACGGTGAATTGATTTCCGAGAACGATAACTGGCGTTCCACCCAACAGGACGAGATCATCGCCACTTCTCTCGCACCAAGCGACGATCGCGAATCAGCGATTCTCGCTACGCTGCAACCGGGCAGTTATACCGCGATCGTCCGCGGCCAGAATAACTCCACCGGTGTTGGGTTGGTTGAGATTTACAATCTCGACTCCACCACGCCGTGATGAAGGAGCGCTAGGACGCTTTGAACGCCGCGACCAGCGCTTGCAGGCTGGCCTTGGCGTCACCGAAACGCATCCGTGTGTTCGACTTGAAGAAGAGCGGGTTCTCGATCCCGGCGAAGCCCGAGGCCATCGAGCGCTTGAGAACAAAGACGGCGCCTGCTTCATCCACGTTGATGATCGGCATCTCGTAGATCGGGCTCGATTGGACTTCGCGCGCGGCGGGATTGACCACGTCGTTAGCGCCAAACTCGGATAAAGCGGATGGGACGGAACAGCGCAAGCAGGGTTAATTTCCCCCATGTGGGCCGTAAGGGATGTCCACCATGGTGGGTAGACTGCGCAACCCCGGCCTTCAATCAGCGCAATCCGTGTAATTCGCAGTCAAATTCCGAAACGAAAAACGTGATCTGTTTACCTCGAATTTCCCGATTCAAGGACTCTAGTTTAGCGGAGGTGATCGCTTTCGGCGAGTGGCGCCGCTACTGCACCGTCAAGGTCGCCTCATCGCTAGTCGCGCTTCCGAGGCTATTAGTAACGACGACGGAGAAACGACTGCCGTTGTCACCCAAAGTGGCCGGTGGGGTCGTGTAGGATGGCTTCGTTGCTCTATCTATATCTACCCGGTCTTTCTTCCACTGGTAACGAAATGGCGTCTGACCTTTAACCGTGACGCTAAAGGTAGCCGTCTCGCCCACGGTTACGGCTACATCGGCAGGTTGCATCGTAATGATGGGCGGCGTTTTTACGGTCAATATCGCGTCATCGCTGATGGCATTTCCGAAGGCATTTTGAACAACGACCGAGACGACGGCTCCGTCGTCGGAAGAGGTGGTCGCGATCTTGTAGGTGGCCTTCGTGGCCCTGTTGATATTTACGCCATTTTTCCTCCACTGATAGCTTAACGGAGCGCTGCCAATGGCTCTGACCGTAAAGGTCGCTGTCTGGCCCACAGTGACGGTCAAACTGGAAGGCTGGCCTGTAATCGATGGCGGGGCGGGCGAGGGCGTTGGCGCCGCGGTCGACAAAGTAAGAAAGTGCGGCCCCGGATCCGTGCTGGCAAAGACACCCAGATAGGCCCCAGTGGAGGAGAATTCTTCAATCGTGCAGGTGCCATTATTTGCCACATAAAGATTGCCTGCGCCATCGAAGATCATGCCATGCGGACCCTGCAAAGCACTGCTGATAAAGACACCCAGATCCGTCCCGCCAGAGGAAAACTTCTCGACCGTATTTCCGTCGAAGTTGGAAACATAGATATTGCCGGTACTGTCAATGGCGATGCCGTAAGCAGTGCGAAACCCACTCTCGGCGAAAACCGATCCAGTGCCATTCGGGTCAAACTTCAAAACCGACCCGGTCTGCACCGGTCCGCCATATGCATTAGTCACGAAAAGGTTGCCGGCGGCGTCAAAAGCCATATCGACCGGATTATTCAGTCCAGCAGTTGCATCCGCGAACACGGTGCCGACACCGTCAGCCGTAAACTTGACGATCGTATCGCTGACCGCATTCGTGACATAGAGGTTGCCCGATCGATCAAAAATAAGGGCATGAGGCCCCTTCAGATCGGTATCGGCAAAGATAGAATTGGAGCCATCGGTCGAGAATTTCAGGATCGAGTATCCGCCAGGCTTGTCGCTCGCAACATAGACGTTACCCTCAAGGTCGATCGCCACGCCGGTCGGGCTGGCTGGCGCGCAGAACACTCCCAGGTTGGTTCCCAGTAAAGAAAACGCCTGGACCGTGTTGCCTTTGAAATTTGATTCGTAAATGGTGGGGGACCCCTGTGTAGGGGTGGGAGTTGGCCCTTCGATGGCCAAGGCAGGCTTGTTCAGCATCGATAGCAACGAGACCACGGCCATACACACGAAGCCGCGAACGCGCCTGCTCTGTGCCGATCTCAATAAAGCTCGACCGAATCGCGCAGAGTCGGCGAACGCGATTTCGATCATGAGTCTGCGGGTGTTGTCATGGGGATTTCTTTCCATGAAAAATGGAATTGGGGCCAGTCAAAACTCGACGATCACCTGATAATGCAGTCTTTTTGGGCTAGAGTCAAGCTTGCGCGATTGGGGGAACGACGACGCCCGGGTATTCCGAGCCAGCCTAGGACGCCTTGAACTCGCTGACCAAGGCCTGCAAGCTGGCCTTGGCGTCACCGAAGAGCATGCGCGTGTTCGGCTTGAAGAAGAGCGGGTTCTCGATCCCGGCGAAGCCGGAGGCCATCGAGCGCTTGAGAACAATAACGGTGCGCGCTTCATCCACATTGATGATCGGCATGCCGTAGATCGGGCTCGATTTATCTTCGCGCGCCGCAGGATTGACCACATCATTCGCGCCAATCACGATTGCGACGTCCATCGTCGACATACTCGGATTGATCGCGTCCATCTCGACCAGTTGCTCGTAGGGCACATCGGCTTCGGCGAGGAGGACGTTCATGTGTCCCGGCATGCGGCCGGCCACGGGATGAATGGCGTAGCGCACTTCGGCGCCGT
>JBDTCM010000139.1:0-8437 GCA_039923575.1 Chthoniobacterales bacterium | reverse complement strand
TTATCGAGGAGCGGGTCGATCGAATCGTAAATATCCTCCGGCTCGACGACGCGCCGCACTTCCGGCGGTGGGACGACGCGGAGCGAGCGTTTCGAGCGAAACTGAGAAGTCCAGTTGGTCAGCCAGGCGAGCTCGGGGCCGGCGCCTCGCATTTGGATGAAACCATAAGCGAGCCCGAGGCTGATCCAGAGCACGGCTAATTCCGACCAGCCATGATAAGCCAGGAGCTGGAGCGAATAGGCCGCGACAAAAATGAGCGCGACCCATTTCGCGAGCACGCGCAGGAAGAGTTCGACGTTGGGATAAATCGCGGCGAAGGCGATGAAGATGCCGAAATGGATGGTGGCGGAACCGGCCAGCCCGGTGCGTTGCCAGAGCCCCCAGATGGTCAGGAGCATCGTCGGCACGAGGAGGAGCAGGAGGTAAAGGGCGATAAACGCGCGCCGGCCGATGAAGCGTTCCACTTCCCGCCCGAAAGCGAAGAGCATGTACATCTCGATCGCGAACCAGATGATGCTGGAAGGCGAGTGGACAAAGGCATAGGTCGCGATTTGCCAGAAGTGGCCGTTTGAAATCACCTGGGCGCTGTCGAAGCTCACCTGGCCGAGGAAGGCGCCGCCGCCGAAAGCGAGCAGGAAGCAGCTCAGAATCATGCAGGCGACGTGCACCATGACCAGGAGCATGGTGACGTGGATCGGATAGCGCCCCATGTAGGCCACCGGTTGGTAATCATCCGAGGTCGCGACGCCGAACATACCGGACATTAAACGGCGCGCCGCGCAGGAGCGCAAGCGTGCTTCCTAAAGAGAGCTCGAAGCCGGTGGCCGGTGGAGATTTTCCTTGGCCTACCGGCTGAAGCGTTCAAATTAACTATTCGCCTGCCCGTTCGTCGGCCAAGATTTATGGAAAACATCGCGCCCGCCATCTCACCGCCCAGCGGCATGGGTGAAAACAAACCGGCCAACCAGGCGGTGCTCGATTGGGTGCAAGAGGTCGAGTCCATGACCCAGCCCGAGAATGTTTTCTGGTGCGACGGGTCCGAAGCGGAAAACGACTACCTGCTCGGCGAAGCCTGCCGGCAGGGCGTGCTGATCAAACTCAATCAGGAAAAAAATCCCGGCTGTTACCTGCATCGTTCCAATCCAAACGATGTCGCGCGGGTCGAACAATTTACCCTCATCTGCACACCGACGAAGGAGGAAGCCGGTCCGACCAATAACTGGTCCGAGCCCGCCGCCATTTACGCCAAACTGCATGGCATGCTGAAAGGCGCGATGCGCGGGCGCACCATGTATGTCGTGCCCTACATCATGGGCCCGCCCGACTCGCCTCTGGCCAAGGTCGGTTTTGAAATTACCGACTCCATCTACGTCGGCCTGAGCATGCGGATCATGACCCGGATGGGCGCGCAGGCCTCCGCGCGGCTCGGACCCGAGCCCGGCGCCGAATTCAATCGCGGCGTCCATTCGCTTCTCGACGTCAATCCAGAGCGCCGCTTCATCTGCCATTTTCCACAGGACAACGCGATCATCTCGGTCGGCTCCGGTTACGGCGGCAACGTGCTGCTAAGCAAGAAATGTCTCGCCCTCCGAATTGCTTCCTACCTCGCGAAAAAGCAGGGCTGGCTCGCCGAGCACATGCTCATCCTCGGAGTCGAATCGCCGGAAGGAAGAAAACATTACGTCGCCGCCGCCTTCCCCAGCGCCTGCGGGAAAACGAATTTCGCGATGCTCAGTCCGCCGCCCCATTTTGCGGGGTGGAAGATCACGACGATCGGCGACGACATCGCCTGGATGCAGGTCGGCGAGGACGGCCGGCTCTACGCGGTCAATCCGGAGAACGGATATTTCGGGGTCGTGCCGGGGACGAGCTACGGCTCGAATCCCAATGCCATGCGCTCGATCGAGCGCGACACGCTTTTCACCAATGTTGCCCTAACGAGTGACGGCGATGTCTGGTGGGAAGGCAAAGACGGCCCGCCGCCAGGTGCCGCGACCGACTGGCGCGGGAATCCCTGGACGCCGGCCTCGAAGGAAAAAGCGGCCCATCCGAACAGCCGTTTCGCCGTCCCGATGCGCAACAATCCGGTGCTCGATCCCGAGGTGGAGAATGGTGCGGGCGTTCCGATCAGCGCGATTATTTTTGGCGGACGGCGGAGCAACACCATGCCGCTCGTCTTCCAGGCGGCCGACTGGAATCACGGCGTCTATGTTGGATCAGCGATGGCTTCCGAGACGACCGCGGCCGCGACCGGCGCGGTCGGGCAGGTGCGGCGCGATCCGATGGCGATGCTGCCCTTCTGCGGCTACAACATCGGGGACTACTTCCGGCATTGGCTCAAGACCGGTCCGCGCCTGACGAATCCGCCGCTGATCTTTCACGTCAACTGGTTCCGGAAAAGCGCCGAGGGCAAATTCCTCTGGCCCGGTTTCGGCGACAACATGCGGGTCTTGAAATGGATCGTCGATCGCTGCGAAGGTCGCGGTGGAGCGGGGGAGAGCCCGATCGGGAGTGTGCCGCGCCCGGAGGATCTCGATCTGGAAGGCTTAGAGGGGATTTCGCCGGAAATGTTGCGCGAGCTGCTCGCGATCAAACCCGAGGAATGGGCGAAAGAGCTGGCCGGCCAGGAAGCGTTTTTCAAAACGCTCGCGCCCTACCTGCCGCAAGAGTTGCTCGACCAGCACGAGCAACTGGCGAGGCGGCTCGGTCGTTAGGCATAATTCCCATTCTTCCCATCGATCCCATGGGACTAATGGGAAGGATGGGACCTATGTGTGACAACTTTCCCGGAACCCAGCTCAGTATGCGGACTTCGGCGGCAGGATGAGTTGCGCGACGGTCCGCGCCATGATTCCGCACTCAAGGGTCAGGTTCCAGTTTTCCAGGTACTCGATGTCGCAGGCGACGCGATTTTTGATGTCCTCGCTGGTTTGTGCTTCGCCGCGGAAGCCGCGCACCTGCGCGAGCCCGGTGATTCCCGGCTTGATGAAAGTGCGCACCTGATAGTTCGCCATCAACTGCGAGAACTGCTCGTTATGCTCGAGCAAATGCGGCCGCGGGCCGACCACGCTCATGTCCCCGCAGAGGACATTCCAGAATTGCGGGATCTCGTCGATGCTCAGCTTGCGAAACCATTTGCCTAACGGATAGACACGCTCGTCCTCGCTCGTCGCCTGCCGTGCGAGATCGGCATTCTTTGGATGCATGGTGCGAAATTTCCAGATGTCGAAGCGCCGGTTTTGAATGCCGGCCCGGGTCTGTTTGTGGAAGAGCGGCCCGGGGGATTGCAGCCTCTGCGCCAGCCAGACAAGCAGGGCGAGCGGCGGAAAGATGATGAGCATGACGGGCACGGCGAGGACGAAATCGATCGTGCGTTTGATACCGCGATTGAATGGATTCTCGAGCGGTTCCTCGCGCAGCCCGATGAAGCGGAAGCCGTCGTCGTCGAAATGGGTCACCGGATGGCGCAGCTTTTCTTCCAGATCGCTCACAATCAGGAGCCGCACCCCGAGCTGATCGCAGGTCGCGATGAGATCGAGGTTCTTGTCGTTGAATTGCGGGAACTCGAGCAGAATCACCTGGGTGACTTCGTTTTCCTGGATGGCGCTGCGGAAGTGGTCCGTGCCGCCAAGGATCGGGATCTTATTCTCGGTGCCGTTCGGCGGTTCGTCGCAAATGATCCCGACGACGCGCAGGCCCATCTCGGCTTTGCGTCGCAGCCAGCCCCGCAACGCCTTCGCCTTCGCCGTCGAGCCGACCAGGAGCGTCTTCTCTTCGCGGCGAAACATTCCGCGGGCGAGGAACTCCGGCAGGAAATAGTGCGAGAAGAGCAGCGCGATATAGAGCCAGGGGATAAAGTTAAAAAAGAAAACGCGCGAGATGAAGGAGTCCTTCGTTGCGACGAGGTAAAAGACGAGCACGCCGGTGCTGGCAAAGGTCTGGCGAAGGGCGAGGCGATGCTGGCGCAACAGTTCGCTCTGGAGAAAGTAATTTTTCGAGCCCTCCCGGCTGAGCGATTCGCCGAGCATGCCGATGACGAGCATCGCGCAATAAACGCTGTAACGATTCCAGGTCAGCTCCGCGCTCGGGGAGTAAAACGTCACCATCACCCAGACGCCGAACCAGAAGAGCGCCGCCACGATCGCGATCTGGCAAAGGAGGAAAACGCGATACAGTCCCTGGGTGCGCTGAGTAACCATGGTTAGCGGCGAAGAATCAAAGTGGCTGTGGGAGAAGGCTGGAAGATCGACTTGCCGACCGACAAGATAGACACTGATTCGCTCCAGTTCAGGCTCAAGGCTCGTGCAGCGGTTCTCATTCCAACGCAAACCACTTTAATGCAATTAAGAAATCCGTCGCCGGCTGGAAAATCGCACGCCGCGGCGCCGAGTTGGGTTGCGATCGTCCTGCCGCTCGTGGTCGTCGGCGCCGCGTTTCTGGGCGGCGCGACGCAGCGCTGGAGCGAAGCGATTGCCCTGGGCGGCTTCGCGCTGCTCCTGCTCGCGGCGCCGCCGCGCCTTTCGCTCGGACCGGTGCTCAACACGCTTGCCGTGCTCTTTCTCGGACTGGCCGCGGTTGCCTTCCTGCCCGCGCGCTGGTTTTTCCTGCCGCACTGGCGCCTTGCCCTAACGAATGATTTCGGGGTCCAACTTCCTCCCACCGTCAGCCCGCAGCCCTGGTTATCGCTCGACTGCCTGCTCGTTCTCATCGCCGGTCTCGCCTGGATTTATTATGTCGCGACGCTCGATTTCCACCTCCGCGACGTCCGGCTCGCGGCCCGCATTTTTGCCGCCGGGATTATCGCGCTCGCCGGCCTCTGCATTTACTTCTATCTCACGCAGCGCGCCCTGCCCTTCTGGCATAACGAACGCGGCTTCGGCCCTTTTCCCAATCGCAACCAGACGGGCGACTTGTTCGGCATTACGACGCTCGTCGCGCTCGGTTGCATGCAGGATGATTTCCGGCGCGGCCACAAACGCTGGCTTCTCTGGCTGGTTGGCGTCGGCGTCCTGATCGCCGCGCTCATTCTCGATTTCTCGCGCGCTGGGATTCTCATTCTCGTTCTCGGGAGCACCGCCTGGCTGGCCCGGCTCGCGTGCCGCAAATGGAGCGGCCCCGGAATCGCCGTTGCCGTTTCGCTTCTGCTCATACTCCTCGCCAGCCTGCTCATTTTCGGGGGCGAAACCATCGCGCGCTTTCATGTGCGCCTCGGGAGCGAAGGCGCGGTCGATTCCGATTATCGCTGGCTCATTTTTCGCGATGCCTGGACGATGATCAGGTCTTCTCCGTGGTGCGGCGTCGGGCTCGGCAATTTCGAAAGCGTCTTCGCGCTTTTTCGCGACGCTTCCCGCGGGGGCACCCGTTCGCTCCATCCGGAAAGCGACTGGCTCTGGGTTTGGGCGGAGATGGGCTGGCCCGCCGTGGCAGTGCTGGTGGCGGCGGCGCTGGTTTTCGTTAGGCGAGTTTTTCCTTTGCGGGAAGGGAGCAATCAACGACTGCGCTACGCCGCCCTCGTCGGTGCGCTGCTTTTCGCGCTGCACGGCTGCGTCGATGTTTCCGGCCATCGTCTCGGCAGTTTTCTCGCCGGGACTTTTCTCGTTGGGATGGCGCAATTTCGTCCGGCCGCGGTCGAGCCCAATCGCTGGCTGCCGCTGCTCTTTCGTGGCGTCGGATTGCTTCTCGCGGTCGCAAGCGTGGCCTGGTTGGTCGCCTGGCGGCTGGCCCTGCCGCTTCCGGGTTACGTCGGCGTGGACAATGTCAAGGAGGCAGCCACGATCGCCAATCGTGGCCATCGTTTCGAGGAAGCCATGGCGCTGACCGGGCGCGGCCTGGAGTGGGCGCCACTCGACTGGCAACTCTATTTTCTTCGCGCCTTCGCGCGGATCGGTTTGCACGAACCGCTCGCTCACGTGCTCGAGGATTTCCGGCGGGCGCGTTTTCTCGAGCCGAGCGCCTACCAATTGCCTTTCGAGGAAGGCAAAGCCTGGCTCGGCTGGCAGCCGATTCTCGCGATCACTGCCTGGCGCGATGCCTTACAGCGGAGTGGTCCGGACGAGCCGAAAATTTACTCGCTCATGTTGACCGAGGCGAAGAGCCGGGACGCGACTGTGCATCGGGCCTTGCATGAGTACGCCGCGGGCCGGCCCGATCTCACGCTTCGATATCTGGACGACGCGAATGATCCCCAATTCGAGGCTGCCTTGCGCGAGCTGTTTGCCCGCAATCCCACGCTTGCGCAATTCACGTCCGAGCAAAAGCAGCGGCTCTTTAACATTTGGTCACGCCGCCAATTGCTCGATCAGTTGCTCCCAACCGTGGCGGTGCATCCCGAGTGGCTCCAGTTTGCCTGGCCGGGGGTCGCGCGTTATCACGCCGAGCGGCGCGATTTCGCGCAGGCCTGGGCACTCGTTAGGCGCTACGCCGTTCCTCCCGTGCTCCCGCAAGGGGGGACGGGCGATTCCATCCCGCAACTGGAGCAGAAGCTCTACGCCAGCCCGGACGACTATGCCGACGGCTACGCCCTTTACCGGGCGCAAATCGCCGCCGGCCAGACTGACGATGCCCTCGCCACTGTCCGCCACTTCACCGCGCGCCCGGACGCCCCGGCTTACTTTCATTATCTGCAAGCCGAAGCCTGGGCCGCGAAAGAAAACTGGGAGCGTGCCTGGCAATCCTGGCAGAACTACGGCGAGGCCAGTGGGACGCGATAACTAGGATGCGGACCAATCCAATTCTCCTTCGTTCCATTCTGATCGCGACCCTCTTTGCGAGCGCGGCTGCTTTCGCGCAGCCGAGGATCTCGGAAGATCGTGAGCTCAAGGAGTTCGATCTCACCGCCTGGAATTGTCTCAATCGCCTCGAGGGAACCGCCAAAACTGCCGATGGTATCGAGCGTAACCGCCTGAAAAATCGCTCCGCACCCGATCTCACGGGAACGCGCATTCCGTCGCTGGACACGGAGGCGTTTTTGAAGGAAATCGCGGCCTTCGATACCCAGACGAAAGGAAAACGCCGCAAGGCTTTATCGCCGCCCCAGAAAGCGGACCTCGCGCAACGCGAAAAGCAGCTCGTCTCGCTCACCGGTTACCTTGTTCTCGCTTATGCCGGTCCGCCCGAATCGACCAACTGCGGCGACATCGATTTCCACGACTGGCACCTGGAAGTCTTTGCGGCGCCCGCCGATCATCCACCGCAGGTGGGGGATCCCACCCCGATCATTTGTGAGATCACGCCCCGCACGCAAAACGCCATCTATCGCGACCACATTTGCATGCAGGAGCTGGCGGCATTTATTCGCGCGCCGGATCTGCGCTACGAATCGACGCAGCACCCGGCGCGGAAGATTCGCGTGACGGGATATCTGACCTGGGACGACGAGCACAACGGCTCCGCCGACGTTGGCACGACCATCCGATCGGTCGGCGCGAACAAGTATCATAATCCCTGGCGCGCGACTGCCTGGGAAATTCATCCGGTGGTGAAAATCGAAGCGCTCGACGGGCCCGCGACCGGAGGGGAGGAGAGCGCGCCAACGCCGCCGCCTTCTTCGGCAACACCCGCGTCCACCGCTGCGGTCGTCGCGCCGGCCACACCCCGCGCCGCAATTCGCCACTCTCACTCAGCCGGTAAAAATCAAAATCCCTTACGGGGAAACGGTCCTGGCACGTGGCACGAGGTTGCCGGTCGTCGCACGCAACGCGCAAACCGTCACCGTCCAATACCTGGGGCAAACACAGATCATCCCGATTGCCTCGACCGATCTGCGCTGACGTATCTTCTGCTTGCCATGCTGCCGACGATGCGGAAAGCTCCCTCGCCATGGCAGCCCGCCCCAACGATCGAACCTATTCGGTAGGCCGGATTTGCCTGGGCGCCTTGCTCGCCCTCGCCGTTTTGATTGCGGCATTGCTCAGCGCCGCACCGGCGCTGCATGAACGACTCCATTCGGACGCGCCCGCCACCCATCTTTGCGTGGTCACGCTTTTCGCTTCCGGCCATTGCGAAGCGGTCTCCGCGCCGCCGGTTTTCGTACAGCCCGAGGCGCGCCCGCTCCTCGCCGCCTTGCCCGTTCCTCTCGTCCCATCTCTTGCCGCGGCGCATTTCTTTGCGCTCCTCGAGCACGCGCCGCCCGTCTTCGCCTAACGACTGGCTGCTCCGCGCGTGACGCGCGGCAGCGTCGCGCGCGCGTTCTGCCCGACGCTGAGTCCAATTCGCGCTGAACGCCTCTGTTCGTGAGAAGTGATCCGACGGAAACCGCCGGATCGATTTGAGGGAAATGAATTGTGAAGAAATTATTTTGTGTGGTTGCATCGCTCTGCGCGCAGGCGGTCCTGGCGCAGGAACCATCGCCGGCGCCTTCGCCTAACGACGTCGAAGTCTTGCGCGCCCAGGTCCAGGTGCTGACCGAAACGGTGCAGGCGCTGCAGCAACAGGTGAA